>CAZLND010000268.1:0-3810 GCA_964560635.1 uncultured bacterium
ATTCATTTCCACGATATCGGTCCACATGGCCGGGTTGCTGCCCGCAATGCGGGTGAAATCCCGGAACCCCGAACCCACTGCCCGGCGGATACCGGCGTGCCGGGCTTCCTGTTTCTCGTAAAGGTTCATATAAGCCGCTGCCAACAAATGGGGCAGATGGCTGGTCAGGGCCACGCTCCGGTCATGAAGCCGCGCATCGATGATGAGGGGGATGGCCCCAATGCCCTTCCAGAACCTGACGGCCCTTTGGACCAAGGTCTTGGGATTCCCCTTGAGGGGCGTGATGAAGATGAACTTGTTCTTATAAAGATCCGCCGTGGCATGGGCCGCGCCCGACTTTTCCTTTCCGGCCATAGGGTGACAAGGAACGAAGAACTTCTCGATACCCTTGATGTGCCCAGCTTCTTTCACCACTTCCCCTTTGACACTGGAAACGTCCATAACAAGGGTTTCCGCTTTCAGATACAGCATCGCTTGCCACAAGGAGGGGGCGACGGAACTGGAATGACCGCAAAGCAGGATGATGTCGGCGCCATGAACGGCTTTCTCGAAGGTCGGGACGACCGGAAGGAGTTTGGCGGCTTTGCGGCGGGAAGAAGCCCGATGATTCCATCCCACCAGCTGGGAACCGCCCCGCTTTTTCAAGGCCAGCGCCAAGGACCCACCCAGCAGGCCCACTCCGATGATGGCTATTTTTTGTTTTTTCATTTTATCCGTCATTGCGAGTCGCGAATTTTGCGGCGAAGCAACCTTAGTTCATGGGTGGTTTTCTTACAGCTTTTCCGCCAAGTCTTCCCATTTTAAATTCAACCGGCGGACCAAATCGATCTTCTTTTGACGCGACCCGCCTTTGATCTGCTTCTCTCGTTTTATCGCGTTTTCAGGATCATCGAGCATTTCGTAATAGACCAATTTATCCGCATGATACCGCTTGGTGAAACCAGGCACGAGCTTCATCTTGTGTTGCGCGATACGTTTCTTTAAGTCGTTGGTTACACCGGTGTAGAAGACCGTCTTTTTGTGGTTCGTCGTGATATAGACGTAATAAGGCATATCTCAACCCATGAACTAAGGTTGCTTCGTCGCTAAAACTATGGAAAGACGCTCCTCGCAATGACGGATCAACTCACCTTCGTGGCGATGATACTTTCAAAAACTCTGAGGAAATTCTCGGTCTCGGCTTCGGTACCGGTAGTGATGCGTAGGGCCTTGGGACCCATGGGGCGCACGATGATGCCCTTCTTCAAGAGCTGTTGGTACAGTTCGTTGGCGCCTTCGATCTCGAAATAAACGAAATTGGTCTGGGTCGGGGCGGGTTTGAGGCCCAGCTTCTTCACGCCTTCATAAAGTTTTTTCCTCATGGTCTTGTTCAACTCCACGACCTTTTTCACATGGGGAATATCGGTCAGGGCCGCCTCGGCGGCCACCATGGCCAGGCTGTTCACATTGAAGGGTTCCCGCATCTTCTGGAAGACCTCGACCAATTCGGGATGGGCCATGCCATAGCCGACCCGAAGACCCGCAAGCCCGAAGGCCTTGGAGAAGGTCCGAAGGATGACAAGGTTCGGATATTGGGGCAACAACCTCACCGACTCAAAATAAGAAGGGTCATCCACATACTCGTAGTAAGCCTCGTCCAAGACCACCAACACGCTAGGCGGACAGGACTTGAGGAAATCCTCCACCTGCGACAAGGGGATCATGGTCCCCGTTGGGTTGTTGGGATTGGCGATATAAACGATGCGGGTCTTGGGGGTCAGGGCCGACTTGAAGAGCGAAAGGTCGTGGGTCATATCCTTCAGGGGCACGGCTTTCGGGACGGCCTCGCACAAGAGGGCCGTGGAGGAATAAACGAAGAACCCGGGCTCCCCATAGACCACCTCATCGCCCTTTTCCAGCACCATCTGGCCCAAGCGCACGATGAGTTCGTTGGACCCGTGACCCAAAAGCAAGTTCTCAGACTTCACGCCCAAATGTTGGGCCAGCGATTGGCTCAGGTTATGGGCCGCCCCATCGGGATAACGGTGGATCTTCGGAAGGGCTTTTTGAATGGCCTCGATGACCTTCGGCGAGGCTCCCAAAGGATTCTCGTTGGAAGCGATCTTGGAGGCGTTCTTGATCCCCAGTTCCCGCTCCAGCTCCTCGATCGGCTTGCCGGGAACGTAAGGCTTCAAGCTCAAGAGATTTTTTCGGAAAGCCACCGGGAAAGTCACTTGGAATTCTCGCTGCGAGGATAGGAACCCAGGACCTTGACCAAGAGGGCGGATTTTTCGATCTCTCGGATGGCCTTTTGGGCTTTGGGGTCCGAAACATGCCCTAGGAAGTCGATGAAGAAGTAATAGTCCCAAGCCTTCTTCCGGGAAGGCCGCGACTCGATGCTGGACAAGTTGAGCCCCTGCTTCTCGAAAGGATAGAGAAGGGAGAACAGGGCGCCGACCTTGTCCTTGATGGAAACCATTAGGGAAGTCTTATCATCGCCCGTGCGTTCGGCGGTGGTCTTGCCGATGACGAGGAACCGAGTGTAGTTGTCTTGCATGTCTTCGATACGTTTGGCGATGGGTTTCAAATGGTAAAGACGGGACGCCAGATCCGGCGCGATGGCCGCGGCCGAAGTCTCCACGCCCGCTTGTTGGGCGGCTTTGGCCGTATTGGCGCTTTCGATGACCTTGACCCCCGGAAGGTTCCCTTCCAACCAGAGACGACATTGGGCGAGGGCCTGCGGATGACTATAGACCTTCTGGACCTTGCGGATGTCCCCGGTCTTGGACATTAGACTATAGGAGATAGGCATGTAGATCTCGGAGCAGATCTTCAGGTCCGACTCCACGAAGAGGTCCAAGGTATGGTTGATGGTTCCCTCGGTCGAATTTTCGATAGGGACAACACCATAGTGCGCCCGGCCACGCTCCACTTCGAGGAAGACATCCTTGAGGGTCGAACCCGCCACGTATTCGGAGGAACTGCCGAACTTCTCGATGGCGGCGATATGGGTATTGGTCCCAAGCTGCCCGAAATAGGCGATCTTGAGTTTGGATTCCAAGGCCAAGGCCCCGGACATGATCTCCCGGAAGACGGCCGTCAGGGTCTCGGTAGGAAAAGGTCCCTGGTTCAGCTTGGCGATGCGGCGATAGACTTCCATCTCACGATGAGGGGCGTAGAAATGCATCGCGCCCTTGGACTTGACGCCTTTGATCTTCAGCACATTCTTTGCCCGATCGTTCAAAAGCTTGACCAATTGGGCGTCGATCCGATCGATGGAACCGCGTATGACTTTGAGTTCGTTTTTCGTGCTTTTCACGCTGAAAACCCCATCAATTTCGTTAAAATGCGATGGCGAATTATATTATATTTTGCGGGGTTCAAGGAAAGTTTATGGGAAAAGGGATTTCTAGCCTTAGATCCAATCCAATACTTCTTCTGCTCTTGCCCACTTTGGCTTTTGGGGCGGGTTTCGGGTTGGCCATTCAAATGGGCCAGGAACATACTCGGGAAGTCGGCGGCATGGCCGGGTCCCATTTGGATTATGCCTTGGAGCTCAAGGACGATATAGCCGTCATTGACTGGGCCAAGGACATGCAAAAGGCCGACAAGGTCCTAGCCTTCCGGGCCGTGGCGGGCTCGAAGGTGGTCGCCGAAGGCGGGAACCGGAACCTTCTTGCGGGAACCTTTCCCATGGGAACATCCTATCTTTTTCCGGACCAATTCCTTTACCACGAAACTTCAGATCGTAACCTCCAAAATCCCAGGGAACTTTTCCTGTGTTATCGCGCCAGTCCGGGACCACTTTTTTGGGCCTTGTTCGGAGGCCTG
>CAZLND010000269.1:0-3794 GCA_964560635.1 uncultured bacterium
GACCTATTGGTCGCCAACCGGGTGGGTGGCAAGGGTTCGGCCTTCGAAAATGACGAGAACGAACTGTTGGTTTTCAGTAACAAGTCGAAGAAACCCCTATTATTAAAGAGGGACCTGAAAAGCCGGTTGGCCGATAAGGTCCTGGGCCTGCTGAAGTGGGCATAAGAAAAGGTTAACGAGGCAGTAATGAAGGTGATTAAGCGCGGGTATCTTAAGGCCCTTCTTCTCGTTTGCGCGTGGGGTCCATTCTTTTCGCCCGCTCACGCGGACGTGGCCGGTATCCAGGGTCGGGAAACCTATGTTCCGGGAGAGATCCTTGTCCGTTTCAATGAAGAGGCTTCGCTCGAGAGCCGCTTGAAGGTCCTCGCGGTGGTGGCAAGGTCCGAGAATTTGATCCGTCCTTTTCTTTACCATGTCCACTTGGTCCCTGGACAAGACGTAGCGGGCGCCGTCCAACGGATGGCCCGGGACCCGGCCGTGAAATACGCCCAACCCAACTATCGGTACTATTCCTTGGGATGTGCCGCTCCAACCGATCACTATTACAATTCGCCTGAGAATTGGCCTTTCCTGAAGATACAGGCTCCCCTGGCCTGGGCCCTTTTTTCCACTTGTCCGCCGGGAAGTGCCTCCATCACCGTGGCGGTATTGGATTCGGGCGTTTCCCGGAATCACCCCGATATGTCGAACGTGCCCTTGGTGGGTTATAACGCCATTTGTGACGTTCATGACCAGAGTCCTTCCTGCACTTGCAGTGGGTCCGTTTCGGATTCGGCCGGTGTCACGGCTAGTATGGATGATTTCGGGCACGGAACTTACGTGGCAGGCATCATCATGGGTGGTTGGAACAGTAGTTTTTTGGAAACCAATTCAACCTATTACTCGGTTTGCGATAAAACCGGCGGGCCTTTCGCCTATAACGGGTCAACGGTCAATGACTTGGGTGGGGTCGCCGGTGTGGCGCCGGGGGTCACCCTCTTGGCGGTCAAGATACTGGATTGTATCGGATCGGGTTCGACGGCGAGCATCGTGGCGGGGACGGACTTTGCCGTCAGTATGGGCGCCCGGGTGCTGAACTATTCCCTGGGTTCGGGTCCGGAGGGCGGTATCGACCCCGCTGAGAAAGAGGCCCTGGACAACGCTTTGGCCAACAATTGCGTCATCGTGGCGGCGTCCGGGAATGATTCACGCATCGCGGCGGGTAGCCTGGCGCCGGTCGATTTTCCGGCCGCCTATCCACCGGTCATCGCGGTGGGAGCCACTGACCAGAATGACAAAGTTGCCGATTATTCCAATGGCGGGATAAATCTGGACCTGGTGGCGCCGGGAGGTTCGGCGAATCCCTTCACGGGCGATGCCCTAGTTGATTCAGCCAACAAGATATTCGGGGTTTTCCTGTGCCCAATGCCGCTAGCTTCGGTCACCGAATGCGGATTCGAACCCTTGATCTCCGCTAGTGGCTCGGTCACGGACCCTTTCTTCGGGGTGGCCGCCGGGACTTCGGCTTCGACCCCCTTCGTCAGCGCGGCCGCGGCCCTGATCCTTACCATGAACCCCAACCTCACCTATACCCAGGTCGCCGAGCGGATCGTCAACAATACGGACAGCCTGAACGGGAACAAGGGATGGGACACCAAGACCGGCTATGGGCGTTTTAACCTTTACCGGGCCCTGACCAATAGCGGTCCGGACCTGACGACTTACCTTAAGACCTTCAACAGTCCCAATCCTTTTTATCCGGATATGACCGGGTCCACGAATATCACCCTGGCCCTCACCCAGGCGGAAGCGGTTGAATTGTCCATTTGGGACTCCGGCGGGGAAATGGTCTTCCACAAGGTTTACGCTCCCGGTGACCTCAATGACAACCCGTCCAACCCCCAATTCAAGTCCTATTTCATTGGTTGGGATGGCCGGAATGGGGCGGGTCAACCAGTCAAAACAGGGGTCTATTTTTACGCGGTCAAAGCGAATGGGCAGGTGGGGCGCAACAAGATCGCCGTCATTCGGGGTAATAAGTGAACCAGGCCCATCCAACACGAAGCCGCCAAGACTCAAAGGTTTTTGATGCGAAGATTTTCTTAGTGATTTCGTGTCTTTGTGTTGGCTTTTGGTTTTTTTCCAATCCTGTTTCGGCCGATCAACAAGGCGGCCAAAGGCCCGCTGGGTATCTCGAAAACGGCGTCGGGGGTATGCAGGAAGCCATGGCAGGCGCGGCGGTGGGGGTGCGGGATGATGTGGCCAGTGGTTTTTGGAACCCGGCGGGTTTGACCGGTCTGGCCGGATGGCAAGTTGAGGACCAGTACACCCTTCTTTCCCAGGGACAGGTCCTGAATTATTTCGGCATCGCCAATCAATACCGCCAAAAATTCTTTTATGGTCTTTCAGGCATTATCTATAGCGCGGGGGGTGATCTGGAGGCCAGGTCAGGCCCCACCCTCAATCCGGACAGCTTGTTCGACGACTTCGAATTGACCTTTCTGGGTTCCTTCGCCTTCCGCCTGAGCCCCCAATATTCGTTTGGCTTCAACGTGAAAGTTTTCAGCCAAAGTCTCTCCAACTTCTCCGGATTCGGTGTCGGAGAGGACCTTGGCATGCAATTCCGGGTCGATAAGGACACCACCTTCGGGTTCCTCGTGGGGGATCCCTATTCGGTCATCAACTATTCCAACAATACCTCCACTATTTTTCCCTTAACCCTCAAGGCCGGTATCGCTAGCCGCCAGGAAAAGTGGAACACCAAGACCAATTTTGACCTGGAGTGGAGCAGTGACTTGGGATTAAGGCCCCGGTTGGGCGTGGAATGGAGGCCCCTGGAGTCTTTGGCCTTGAGGGCCGGGAGTT
The DNA here is from genome assembly GCA_964560635.1 of uncultured bacterium. Taxonomy (GTDB): domain Bacteria; phylum Oederibacteriota; class Muellerivitia; order Muellerivitales; family Muellerivitaceae; genus CAZLND01. The sequence continues at coordinate 2,845 of CAZLND010000269.1, forward strand.
GGGCGGGAAACCTGACGGCGGGTGCGGGCGGAGGGGCGGCGGTAGTTTATTTCACCGGTGGATTCGGCCTTCACATGCCGGTGGGTGGCGACGAGATGGAATTCGACTATGTCCTCTTACAAGATAGGATCGATCCCGGCGCGGTCCTGCATCAGGTATCATTGGTGGGTAGATTCCTTTAAAGACAGTTTGGAATTGAAGGTAAGGGTATGAATCCGCAAAACGACCTAAAATCCTATTTGGAACTCTGCCAAAGGCTGGGGATCCGTTACCTTTCCCTCGCGCCCTCTGGAACGGCGGCGCCGGCACCCGGAGCGACCGCTGATCGGGAACCGGAAGCCGCGCCGAAGGAACGAACCGTGGTGAAAGAAAACTTGGCCGCTCCAAGTCCCGCGGCTCCCCAGTGGTTGACAGGCTCTTCCGACAATATCCAAGCCATGGAACTGATGGCCTTTCACCAAGACATCCACGAATGCCAAAACTGTCCGCTGGGCAAATCGAGGAAGAGTTTCGTTTTTGGGAGCGGCAATCCCCAAGCTGAGGTGATGTTCGTGGGGGAGGCACCAGGCGCCGACGAGGACGAGCAGGGACTTCCCTTCGTGGGACGGGCCGGCCAGCTATTGACCAAGATCATCGAGTCCACCAAGACTTGGAAGCGGCAAGATGTCTTCATTTGTAACGTCTTGAAATGTCGGCCACCGGGTAACCGGACCCCTCAACCCGAGGAAGTGGACCAATGCCTGCCTTATTTGGTGGAACAGGTCCGCATCATCAAGCCGAAACTCATCATGGCCCTGGGAGCCAGCGCCGCCCAAGCCCTGCTCAAGACCAAGGATCCGGTGGGTAAATTGCGCAATAAGTGGCATGACTACGAGGGCATCCCTTTACGGGTCACTTACCACCCGGCCGCTCTGCTTCGTTTTGAGGGCTACAAAAAGGACGTTTGGGAA
>CAZLND010000270.1:0-3790 GCA_964560635.1 uncultured bacterium
AGAAGTTTGGCCTCTTCCGTGCGGGAAGTATTCGGTTTGCCTTCTTCCGCGCTTTCGGACGACGAGGCGATCGCCTTGGCACTGGATCCTTCGAAGAACAAGTACCTGGGCGAGACCTTGAACGTCACCACCCATAGCAAGTTGACCCGGGCCCTCTTCCATCCCCATTACACTTTCCGCAAGAAACTCTCCCACACGGGTGATTCGCAGGACCAACGGCACCGTATGACGCCCGCCTCGCGGCCCATCCTGCATGCCTTGACCTTGGATGAGCCCGATTACCTGCTGCCGGTTCTCTTGGAGCAGGACCCGGCTTTGGTAAAGGAGTTCGGGGAGATCATGGAACGGACCTGGGACGGCATCGTGAAACTGCGCAAATTAGGCGTTTCGGAAGAATTCGCGTCCTATCTGTTGCCTAACGCGGTGGCCGTGCGGTTCACCGAATCGGCGGACCTTTTGAATCTGCATCACAAGCACGCCATGCGGCTTTGCTATAACGCCCAAGAAGAGATATGGAAAGCCTCGTTGGATGAGGCCCAGCAAGTGCGGGAAACCCACCCCCGTATCGGTAAATGGCTGCTCCCCCCTTGCGGTCTTCGCAGTCGTGCGGGCACCAAGCCGGTTTGCCCCGAAGGCGAGCGTTTCTGCGGTGTGGTGGTGTGGAAAAAGGACCTGAACGAGTACCAGCGGGTCATCTAACAGGTGAGGAAATGAACAAGAACCTCTATTTCCTAACGTTTTTAACGGCCTTGATGATGATGGGCCCGGCTTTTTCCAAAACGAAAAAAGTTGTTCCCACAGCCACCCCTCTCCCTAAGGTTTCTCCCAATCTGGCCGCCATGCAAAAAGCCCTGCGATTCTGGGTCTACGAGAAGAACACCGACGTGGTGAACGACGTAACGGGCTTCTTCGACAATAAAGCCCAAAAGATCATCCTCAAATGCGAATTAAAGAACCAGACGGCCAAGGAGATCCACGGGGTCCGGGGAACCCTCCGCTTCACCACTTATTTCGGGGATGTCATCGCGGATATTACCGTCGAGACCCAATTGCCCATTCCCGCTGGCCAAGTGCTGGGGGTGAATTGGGAAGTTCCCACTGAACGGCTCACTCCGGAGGCCTTTGAGAAGCTCAAAAAGGCCAAGATGGAACAAATGAAACAGGTTTGGTATCCCCGCATGGTCGTTTTCACGGACGGAACAGCGCTCAAATAATGAACCCCACCCATCTGATCCTCTTTGACATCGACGGCACCCTTTTATCCGCCAAGCAAGAGGCCTGGAAACTGGCCGCGGACGAGTCCGTCGAAAAATGCTGGATGGGCGAGGTGGAAATGATGCGGGACGTCATCCACGACATCACCGGCATCATAGTGGATCCCTATCGTTACAAAGCCAGCGGCAAAACCGACGCCCAAGTCGTCTTCGAGCTCTTCGAAGGCATTTGCATGGCCGAGGAAGAGATCTACGATTGGATGCCGAAATTACTGGAGGAATATCTCAAGCGTCTGGGCAAGGTCATCAACGGGCCCAAAAGTGTGGAACTAATGCCGGGGGTCAGGGAACTATTAGAAGAATTATCGTCGAGGCAAGACGTAGTCCTTTCCCTTTTGACGGGCAATTGTCAGGGCGCGGCGCGGCTCAAACTGGCTACCCATGGCTTGGAGAAATATTTTGTTTTCGAGGCCGGGGCCTATGGCGATCGAGCCAAGCACCGGGATGAGCTTCCCGCGGAGGCTGTCAAGGCCGCGAAGAAACATAAAGGACATCAGTTCGTCGGCACCCAAGTGGTACTGGTGGGGGACACGCCTAGCGACGTGCGTTGCGTCAAGACCATCCAGGCCCGGGTATTGGCCGTGGCTACGGGAAGCTATTCCCTGGAGCAGCTCCAAGCGGAAGGCCCGGACCATCTGTTCAGTAATTTGTCCGACAAGTCTGAAATTCTGAAAGCTATTTTTACTTAGGTGTCATTGCGAGCCGCGAAGTTTGCGGCGAAGCAACCCAAGTTCATGGGTGGTTCAAAGGCTTATTTAAACTGGGGTTGCTTCGTCATTGGCGCTCGCCTATTCGGCGAGCATTCCTCGCAATGACAGACGAGAAAATATGATTTTGTTGTAAACTAACGCCCCATGAAACCAACACGGCTTGTCCTATTCGATATCGACGGCACCATCCTGACCACTGTCCGCCAAGCTTGGGAGAATCCCTTCAAGGACGCCATGGAGCAGGCTTTCGCCGCTGAAGGCAAGAGTCGAACCATCGACACGGGCAAGTACCGTCCCGGTGGCAAGACCGACACCCAGATCATCTATGAGATCCTTGGCCAAAACGGAATTGGGGAAGAGGAGATCGCCTTTTTCTATCCGAAGATCCGTGCCAAGTATCTGGAACTTTTAAAGGCAACGGTCGAAGGGAACCCGGAATACGTCGCTCTCAAGCCCGGGATACCTCCATTACTGAAAGAACTCCATACCCATCCTGACGTGTTATTGGGACTCTTGACCGGAAATTTCGAGGAGGGCGCCCGCATCAAGTTGGGCGTCCATGGATTAAATGATTATTTTTCCTTCGGGGCCTTTGGCGAGAACGCTCGCCAGCGTTCCGAATTACCCCAAAGGGCCCTGGACGCGGCGGAGAAAAAATTTGGACACCAATTCTCCAAAAAAGAGATCGTCATCATCGGGGACACGCCTAACGACATCCATTGTGGAAGGCATTTGCAGGTGAGGACCCTGGCGGTGGCCACCGGACCCTTCAAGGTGGAGGAACTGGCCGCCGAAAAGCCGGATTTTGTGTTCCCAGACCTATCACATACCGCCCAAGTCCTAGAGGCCATTCTGGGTCAAATTTAAGGCCTTCTTTCCCTGTTTTACATCCCTGAAACCCTTCGACTTGTCCGTAACCTCTAGCCCCCTTAGACCGCTATTCATAAACGCTCCTCTGCCGAGGAAGCCTATTCCGGGGTTCTCCATGCGGTCTCAAAAAATTTTGGTTTTCCTGTGTTTGGCCCTGGGTTCGGGGTTCATCGGTTGTGGGGGGAACAACCCCACGGCGCCCAGTCCCAACCCGGCCCCGGCGGCCACCGCCACATTCACTCTTTCACCAACCCCGCTTCACAGCTCAACGCCCACCAATTCACCCACGGTGACACCAACCTCAACGCCGACCAATTCGGCCACTAACAGCCCTACGCTGACGATCACGAGAACCCCCACTAACTCCCCTACCAAGACCCCCAGTAGCACTGCCACGAATAGTCCAACCATCACCGAGACCAGCACTTTCACGGATACGGCGACTCCCAGCCCGACGGACACACCGTCCAATAGTCCGACCGACAGCCCCACTATTACGGAAACCTTCACCCCAACCGATACGGCCACGGTCACGCCCACCTCCACTGCCACCAACTCGCCTACGGATAGCCCCACGCCTACCATTACCAACACCCCGACGAATACGCCGACGTTGACGCCGACCAACACGGCTACGTCGACGGCAACCAAGACGGCAACCAAGACCCCGACCAGTACCCCCACCATCACGAACACGCCGACGCCCCAGACCGTCATCGTCAAGGCGCTCGCCTCTTTGCGTTATTCCTTGGACGGTACCACGGCCCTCTCGGCGCCCATCACGGTGCATGTGGGGGATAAGGTGGTGTGGGACGCCACCAATTCGGGTCATCCACTCTATGTCGACAACGCGACCAGTTGTGTGATCCCCTTGGGTGGTGGCGCCTCCGGGAACGGCAGTTTCCCGGTGACGCTCACGATCAGCTCAACGACCCC
>CAZLND010000271.1:0-3774 GCA_964560635.1 uncultured bacterium
ATGCGCCTTCCACAGCATCCAATTGACCCAACATTGGATCTGGAAAACGTCCTATGACATGGTGGGGATCCTTCCCCTCTTTTTTTGGCTTGAAGCCCTTTGGTTCAAATGCCTTTCCCCATCCCTTTTTTCCTTATGGCTTTTTCCAGCCTTGCTTTCGGTTGGCGCCCTGGGGATCGGTTATTGGGGCGCCCGGCGTTTTTTTTCCCCTTCCATGGCTTTTCTCTTTTCTTTGTTCCTCTCCCTTGGGTTTTGGCCACTTTATATGGGACATTTTTCGATCCCCGCTTGTCTGACCTTTTTTTGGGAAATGGGAGCCTGGGCTTTTTTCGCAAATTACTTTAGGGACTTGAAGAGCCGCAAAGCCGGTTGGGGTGCGGGCTGGTTCGGTCTTTGGCTGGCGGCGGGCTTTTACACCTCCAGCAAGGCCCTTCCGACGGTCCTGGTCCTGGTCCTGGCAGGTCTTTGGTTCTGGTGGGAACGCCGGCCAAGGGATCCAAAGATCCTCTTGGCTTTTGTCCTGCCGTTCCTCCTGACGGTCCCCGAATGGCGGGCCGTTATGGGGGATGTTTCCGGCGGCCATGCCCATGAGTTCATGCTTTTTTCCCACTCCGCCCCTTGGTGGGAGCAGTTGCCCATTTCCATCTCATATTTGACGGTATTCCTTTGGGGGGTCATCCATCCCTCTTATTACAACTTTGGACCGCTCTGGGGGGGCTTCTTCAATCCCCTATTGGGGGCCTTCCTTTTGTTGGGCGTCATCGAAGTCTTCCGTGGATCCTGGAAGACCGTGACCTGGGGATTGGCGGGGACCATCCTTATCTTCTTGGTCCCGGGGTTGTTCTCCAACACCTATGAGATGATGCGGATACTTCCACTGCTCCCCCTTTTCCTTGTCTTCGCGGTCATTGGATGCCAGCGTTGGCTGGGAACGCTCCCTTCCCGGGACCGGGGATGGGTCCTGGCCCTATTGATGGTCATGTCGACCGGGTTGGATATCTATCATCTATGGGGACCCTATCATCAATGGTCGGTCCCGGACAAATATTCCGCTGGTTCCAAATCCCCTGAACATTACCAAGCCTTCCAGGTCCTTGAGCGGACCTCGAAAGAAAAGGGGCCGGGTTTGGTCTTGAGCGACCTTTATTATGACGTTTTCGATCAAAGTCTCCTGGTCGCCACTTATCCCTTCAACGCCGCGGCAAACCCTAGGTTGGACCCCCGGCAGGCGGCTTGGGCCGGGATCATCATTGAACCGGGGGATGAGAAGGAACTGCAGGGGATCTTTCCGGGGCTGGAATACCACTACGTCTCCCAAGGCTTGAAACCTAGCGACGCGGGGATGGGATTGGCCATCGTCCCGGTCGTTCCGGAAAACCGGGAGCGGTTACTGAAATGGGTGGGCCTCCATCGGTCCGTTCAGGGGCTCTTTCCCCTCATCCCTTACCACAATGTGGGCCAGGACTACAGTGAACCTTTGAAAGGTCTATGGGAGATCTATTCGGTGGTCCCGGGCGAGGATTATCTCCAAACGTGCCTCCTTCGGAGGATCATGGATCTTTCCGCGCGGAGCCGGAATTTGATCTGTGCGATGCCACTATTGGAGGTCCCGATGGAGCGTTTGAAGTGCGCCGAGCCTTTCCGGGCCGGTTATGGCCTGGTCTTTTTGCACATGGGGATGGCCTTGGGGAAAGAAGGACAGGTCGACCGAATGGTGAAAGCGTTCAAACGGGCCCTTTATTTCGATCCCAGACTTTCGAAGGGGATCGGGGGCTATTTGAGAGGGGCGCCGGTTCCGAAAAGTTCAAGAAGGATATAAAATGAAAGGCGTAACATCCTATTCGGGCCTGTCCCGAACTTATTTCCTGAGGTTGCTCCGGTCCCTTATTGAGTTGGGACGGTTGGAAAGACCCGGCCTTACCATCTTGGACTTCGGATGTGGGAATGGGGAATTGAAAAGGATGGTGAAGGGAAAAGTGATCGGCTATGACGTTGTTCCGGCCTTGAGCGACGTCAAGGATTGGAAGAGTGTCGATTTTGACGTGCTTGTGGCCAATGAGGTTTTTTATAGCTTCACGGAGGCCGAGTTGGTAAAACTCCTCAAAGCCTTGAAGAAGAAGAACAAGGACCTGGAATTGGTGGTGGGCATCAGCCGCCTGGGGTTCTTGAACAAGGTCGGAATGTTCCTGCTGGGCCGCCCGGGGGCCCATTCGGAGGCCAGATTGGAGGCCCGCAAGGAGTTGGAAATATTGGAGAGATCTTGTGCCGTCCTTCGCCACCAGAACGTTTGGAACTTGGCGGATGTTTATGTCCTCGTTTTTAGGAAACCATGACCTGTCCAGCCCTTAAGGACCCCCTATGAACCCTTTCACCCCCAAAATACCCCGAGGGATCATCTATCATTCGATCGCCGAAAGCCTGGAATACCTGTTCCTTTCCCTGGTCAAACCCTTGGACCAATGGGAAAAAGTTCGGGAGTTCGAGAAGGCTTTCGCGGCCTATTGCGGGCGGCAACATTGCGTAGCCTTTCCTTTCGCCCGTACCGCCCTTTATTCCGTCCTTGAACACCTGAAGCTGCCTTCCGGGACCCAGGTCCTGATGCCCTGTATCACCATCAAGGGTATCCTGGATGTGATAGTGGACCTGGGGTTGGAACCGGTTTACGTGGACTCGGATCCCCAGACCGCGGGATTCCTTTTGGAAGACCTGAGGGGAAAGATCGGCCCCCGGACCAAAGTGGCCCTGGTCACGCATTTGTTCGGTCTTGTCCCGGACATGGGAGCCATGCTGAAGGTCCTAAAGAATAATGGGGTCTATGTTATCGAGGATTTTTCCCAATGCTTGAACGGCCGGTTCGAGGACCGCAAGGTGGGGACCTTCGGTGAGGTGGGCATCTACAGCTCTTCCTCTATCAAGACCCTGGACTGTTTGGGAGGCGGAATGGCCATTACGGACGATCCGGTCTTGGCCGGAAGTCTCCGCGAAAAGCAAGAAGGCCTGGGACCCCCTGACCGGAAATTCCTGGTCCAGAAAGCCTGGACCAACCTGGTGAGGAACCTGGCCACCAAGCAACCTTTTTATTCCATGTTCACCTTCCCCTTTTTACAGGTCCTTCGCTGGCGGAACCCCGCGTTGGCCCTCAAGCAGACGGGCAACCGTGATCAACAACGGATCGCCAAGTTGCCTGGGCTTTGGTTCCGCCGGTTCACCTCTTTCCAGGCCCAGATCGGGCTGAAGCATCTCGGGGCGGTGGGATCGGGGGACCAGGTTCGGCGGTCCAACGTCGAATTCATCAAGTCCAAGTGTGGACCCGCCCGCTTTCCCCAGACCACGACCCGCTCCTGGAATGTCTATTGGCAGCTCATCCTTTTGGTTCCCAACGCCATGGAAGCCCAGTCCTTTCTGGCCGGATGGGGCGTGGATAGCGCCACTTCCAGTTTGGAGCTCATCAGCGCGTTGAAGGATTATTCCAACCGGTCCGAATTGCCCAACGCCGAGCGGATCTACCACAACGGTCTTTTCATCCCTTGTTACCCCCATCTCACCACTAAGGGCCTGGAACGCATCGCCCTTGCCGTTCAAAGTTATTTCCAAGGGCGCGTCGATGGCAAATGAACAACGGAGCGGGAAGCCCATGATACAGGTCGCCGTGATAGGCAGCGGGCTTTCAGCGGTAGGCGCGGTGCGGGCCCTGAGGAAAGCGGGCATCAAGCCCACGGTCCTGGATAAGGGAGAAAGGCTGGAAGAGGAGAGGGCCCGGCGTGTGGAGGGCTT
>CAZLND010000272.1:0-3773 GCA_964560635.1 uncultured bacterium
TATGCGAAACATCAAAAATGGTAAAGAAGGGGAAGTAATCGGATTTGTTGGACCATCGCAACCTAGTCTTGAAAACGGGATAAAAGGAATTCATTTTACTATCAAGGGTGGCGGAAAAACTTTTAGAGTGATAAGTGATGAAACCGGATGGTTCCGCGTTTCTGTGCCGGCGGGCCATTACAAGATTGAACCGAACGAGGTTGGATGGAAAATTGAAGTTACCGAATTTTGCATAGAAGACCCTGACGATTTAGATGTTGAAACAGCAGGCGGAGCAGACTTGGCGTTTATTGCGAAAAGGGTGGCAAAGGATAGACGGTAGGTTGATTTAATGTTTTATTAGTAACCCTTTTGGCCCTTGTTTTTATGGTCTTTTACGTGAACCGGCCTTTTCCTCCCCGGTTGATAATGTTACTGTCAACCCCCGTCCCTTTGATTAAAATGAAACCCCTGTAATTGGGGTTTCATCCTGAGGCCACCGGGCCGAAGGATCTATGTTCGAAAACATGGATTCTTCGCTGCGCTCAGAATGACAGCATAAAGCCCCGGATAAACAACGCTCTTCCAACACTTATGAAGTCAGGTGGGCCGTGCTGAGAAAAGACGACAAGATCCAAAAGAAAAGTTTCCCCTACGAGTTCCCAGTGGAGCTGGAAACCCGGGCCCACGGTAACATCGTGGCTCGTTGTCCCCAGCTTCCAGGCTGCCAGGCCCAGGGCAAGACTGCTAAAGAAGCCCTCGAGAACCTCAAGACCGCCATTGACCTTTATTTCACCTCGGCCACTCCCGCCTTCTTCGAAAGCCTGGAACAATTCAACGGCATCCATACGATCTACGACCTGGAAGAATTCCGGGGCTACCTTTACGCCGCCACGGGACGGGACGCGGTACTTCGCTCCAGCAACGGCGCGCCTGGCTCCTTCGCGCGCATCCCGGTCACCAATGTCCAAACCAAATTCTTCACTCCCGCTCCTGGCGCCAAGGAAGGTGAGGGCGACTACGCCACCCAGATCTACTGCCTTTGTCCCTACGCCCCGCCGGGCCGGGAAAAGGCCCTCTTCGCGGGCACCAACGTCAATGGGGCCATCTATGTGACCCTGGACGGGGAAAAATGGATGGAAGCCTTCTCCACGGGCGAGGATCGCATCCACGCTCTTTGCGAGTTCAAGAACCGCCTTTACGCCGGCTCGAGCTCCCAGGGAAAGATATACGCCTTCGACGGTATCCAATGGAATACGGTTGGGTCCCTGAGCGAAGTAGGTATCACCTGCCTAGGGGTCTTCAAGGGCCGCCTTTACGCGGGCACTTACCCTAGCGGTCTTATCTTTTCGACGCCCGACGGACTCAATTGGGAAGAAGTGACCGGCACGGGACAGAACTTCATCCAGTCCATGAAGGAATTCAACGGCACTTTTTACGCGGGGACCTCCAGTGCCAAGGGTGTGAAGATCTATCGCACCGAGAACGGCCATGATTGGATGATGGTCTACGAGACAGCGAGGGAATTGAACCTCTATTGCATGGAGGTCTTCGAGAATACCCTTTACGCGGGGACGGGTAATTCGGGCCGGGTCCTCAAAAGCCAGGATGGTATCAACTGGAAAACCGCTTACGCGGGGGATGAGGAAGGTATCCGGTCCTTCGCGGTCTTCGGCGACTACCTTTTCGCCGGTACGGAAAACCAGGGCGCCTTGATCCGTTCCACCTTCGACATGGCCCGCATGCCAGTCATCAGCGAGCTTTCGGTCGAGAAACTTTCTTCCTCCAGCGCGCTTCTGACCTGGACCACCGACATCTCGGCTACCTCCGAGGTCCAATACGGTGAAAAGGGAGCCGTTGCTGAATTCGCTAAGGTCATCCAGGACAGGAGCCTCCAGCTTCGGCACCGCGTTCATGTGACGGACCTCAAGGCCGAAACCGAATACGAGTTCAAGATCATCAGCGCCTACCGATCCTCATCCCTCTCGGTCACCGAAGCTTCCTCTTTCACCACCAAACCGGTGGAACCGCCGGCCCTTTCATCGCCCAGCCATCCCCAGCCGGGGAAGTGGGAAAGAAAAGACCAGGTGGAGATGATCTTCCATCCCACGGTGCCATTGTCGGGCTATTACTATCTTCTCAACCGCTATCCGGAGACGGTGCCGACCTTGCCCGAAGCTGTTTATACCGACGAGAAGCGGGTAGCCCTCACCACGCCGCAAGGAAGCTGGTATTTCCATGTGGTGGGAGTGGACGAGGCGGGCAATGTCGGCAACAAGGCGTCCCATTACCGCGTTCAGATCGATACCGAAGCCGCCCCGCCATCGGCCGTTTCCAGCTCCACGCACCCGGCCCCCGAAAAATGGGTGGCCAACCCCACGCCGGTCATCCTCTGGGAGAAACCCAAGGACCTTTCGGGCATAACGGGTTATTTCGTCAAGGCCGACCATGAACCCGTCACCGTGCCCGGACCGGGCGCGGGGGAATTCATCGCCGAGAACCGGATCACCTTGGGTCCCCTGGAAGATGGTCTTTGGTATGTCCACATCTCCACCCAAGATGAGGCTGGCAACGTTGGTTCCCAGGCCGCCCATTTCCCCATCCGCGTCGACACCAAAGCTTTGGCACCTGCCATTGTTTCCAACAGTCATCCTCAACAGGAGCAGTGGTATTCCAACAATCAGGCGGACGTGACCGTTTCGGCCCCCCACGACCTTTCAGGCGTGGAAGGCTATCACTATTGCCTCGACCGGGAACCCCAGACCCTGCCCGACCCCGAATCCGCCCAATGGACCAATAAGAACAATTTGACCTTTCCAGACCTCAAGGACGGCGTTTGGTACGTGCATGTGCGCACCCAAGACAAGGCGGGGAATCTTTCGCCGCAAGCCGCGCACCTGAAGATCCTGGTGGATACCCAGGCCGCACCGCCCCTGGTGGCTTCCCCCACCCACGCTGAAACGGGCCGCTGGTACAAGGACCGCCGGGTGGTCTTGACCTGGGAAGACCCCTTTGAGCACTCAGGTATCGAAGGCTATTTCTACAACATCGACCGTAAGGCCGACACGGTTCCCAACGCGGGCACGTCCCTTTTCACCAACCAGCGAACGGCCTCTTTCGAGCTGACCGACGATGGGCTTTGGTACTTCCACATCACCAGCAAGGACAAGGCTGGTAACGTGGATTGGAAGGCGGTCCATTACCCCCTGCACGTGGATACTTCGGTGGAGAAGCCTTTCTTGTCCTCGGCCACCCATCCGGATGAAAACCAATGGTACCGAGCCCCGAAACTGGTCTTGAAGCTCACCCCTCCGGATGATCTTTCGGGCGTGACGGGTTATTACTACACTTTCTCCGAAGATCCCAAGATGGTCCCGGATCCCAAGACCTCGACTTTCACGGACCGCACTGAGGTCATCCTCGATATTCCCCGGGACGGCGTGCATCTCTTTTCCGCCCTTTGCCAGGACGCGGCGGGAAATATCAGCCGCCAGGCGGCGGTTTTCCGCGTGAGATTGGATACCCAAACCGAGACCCCGCAGGTCTCCTCGCCCAGCCATCCGGACCCCCAAAAATGGCACGCTTCCCGCCGGTTGGAATTGGTCTGGAAGGACCCGGCGGACCTTTCGGGTATCGAGGGATTTTATTTCACGGTCAACCAAGAGGAGAACACTACTCCGGACCCTAAAAATATGACCTGGACCACCGCTCGGGGCACCGTCTTCACCTTGCCCGAGGACGGTACTTGGTTCGCCCATGTTTGCGCCAAGGACAAGGCTGGCAATATCGGTCCC
>CAZLND010000273.1:0-3766 GCA_964560635.1 uncultured bacterium
GACCGATATCGTGGAAATGAATGGGAATGAGATAGAGGATTTTCTCACTGGATATATCCAGAACCTCCAAAGCCTGAGAAAGAATCTCCGGAAAGGGAACCGCCGCCATTGGTTGTCCTTCTTTGAGAAGGCTCGGACGGCCCGGGAGAAGCTTCAATGAAAAAACTGGTGGTCCAACCGGTCCGCACTTTGAGTGGCAGCTTGGAAGTGCCGGGAGACAAGTCCGTTTCGCACCGCGCGGTCATGCTGGGCTCGCTGGCTTACGGGACCACGAAGGTGGAACATTTCCTCACTTCGGCCGATTGCGTCTCGACAATGAATATCTTCCGGGCCATGGGCGTGAAGATCCGCCAGGCCGGGGACAAGCTGACCATCAAGGGACATGGACTCAATTCCTTGAAGCCCGCCAAGAAGATGTTGGACGCGGGGAACTCAGGGACCACCACCCGCATCCTGTTGGGTCTTCTAGCGGGTCAGCCCTTCACCAGCCGCATCACGGGGGACAAGTACCTTAAGCGCCGTCCCATGCGCCGCGTGGTGGACCCCTTGACCCGGATGGGTGCCCGTATCACCGGAACGGATGGGGCCGAACACCTGCCTTTGAAATTAGAAACCCGAAAACTTCGCGGTATCACTTACCGACTTCCGGTCGCCAGCGCCCAAGTGAAGAGCGCGCTCCTCATGGCGGGTCTCTTCGCCGACGGAAAGACCAAGGTCATCGAACCCGTCGCCACCCGTGACCACACGGAGCGGATGTTCAGCGCCTTTTCCATACCCTTTTCCAAAAAGGGAAAAGCCATCTCTTTAAAAGGGCCCATCTCGCCTTTCAAGGGAAGGACCATCAAGGTTCCTGGGGACATTTCCTCGGCGGCTTTTTTCATCGTGGCGGGACTCATCGTGCCAGGCGCTAAGATCTTGTTGAAAAATGTTGGGATCAATCCAACCCGGACCGGCATCCTGGACGCCCTGCGCAAAATGGGAGGCCATATCGAGGTGGTTGCCCGTTATGGGGCAAAAGGGGAAGAACCCACAGCTGACCTGCTGGTAACCCATTCCCAATTGAAAGGCATCACTTTAGGAGGGGACCTTATCCCTCGCATGATCGATGAACTACCGGCCTTCGCGGTGGCGGCCACCCAGGCCCAGGGCACGACCGTGGTGAAGAACGCCGAAGAACTTAAAGTGAAAGAATCGGACCGCATCCTCATGATGGCCATCACGCTCAAGAACATGGGAGCCTCCATCCAAGCCAAGCCGGATGGCTGGGTCATCCAAGGGCCCACGGCCCTCAAGGGAGGACGCCTTTCTTCCGGGGGAGACCACCGGATCGCCATGTCCCTGGCCGTGGCCGGGCTCATCGCCGACGGGCCAACGACCATTTTGGATACGGAAAACATCAACACCTCTTTCCCGGGATTCGAAAAATATCTGCGTCAAGTGAGCCGCCCATGAGCAAAGTGATCATCGTCGCCATCGACGGTCCCGCGGGCGCGGGCAAGAGCACGGTGGCCAAGACCTTGGCCAAGAAGTTGGGGTTCCTCCATATCGACACCGGTGCCATGTACCGGACAGTCACCTTGCAAGCCCTGCGCCGAAAGGCGGATCTGGAAAGCCAAGAGGAACTGGAAAAGATCGCGAAAGAATCAAAGATCGAACTCAAACCGGGGGAACCGGAAGGGAAGGTCTTCCTCGATGGAGAGGACGTGAGCAAGGACATCCGCACGCCGGAGGTCACCAAAGCCTCCTCTTACATCGCCAACTGTGTTCCTGTTCGTAAGATCCTGGTGGCGCGCCAGCAACAGATCGGCCGGCAGGATAGCGCTCCTTATGGCGGCGCCGTGCTGGAGGGTCGGGACATCGGCACCGATGTTTTTCCCGACGCCCAATATAAGTTCTACCTGGACGCCTCCGTCGAGATGAGGGCCCAACGCCGGTTGCGGGACCTGGAAAGGGCGGGGGTCAAGACCACGCTGGAAGAGGTCATGGCCGACGTGAAGGCCCGCGACGACCGTGACATGAACAGGGCGGTCGGTGGATTGCGCAAGACGGCCGATTCCATCGTGATGGACCATTCGGAACTGACGGTCGAGCAGTCGGCCGAGGAATTGTTCCGATATATCCGCCGTAACCCCCGTTAAGCCGCGACCCTAGTCAAAATAACCTTCAAACCAAATAAGATCGGTATTAGGATGAAATCCTATGACCTCCCCGACCAATGACAGAACGAGCCAACCCATGCCTTCCGGCCCCATGGCCCTTTGGGGTCTGATGGTGGCCGCTTTGACCGGTGGTGTTTGCTGGTATTACACCCAGAATGTCCAAGCCTGCCTTGCGGCCGCCGCTATTCCCTTGGTCGTGCTTTTCCTTTCCTGGCGGGACCTTTGGCGAAAGGCCCAGAAAAGTCTCTTCATCGAACTTCAACTCTTCCTCCTGCGATGCAAGGTCCTTCCGGAGGAACACAAGGTCATCCGGAACATCCCCTTCGGGGACATCGAGCTCAAAAAGCGGGAGCTGATGGACATGGCCTCGGGACGGTTCCACGAGAGCGAGAAAAAACTCACCGAGACCCGCCACGTCCTGGACAAGTTCGTGGGCACCAAGGCTTCCCAATTCGCCACCCAAAAGGGGACCAAGGCGGTCTGGGAAGGGGAGATGATCCGGGCCATCGTCCTTTTTTCCGACGTGCGTGGGTTCACTTCTATGACCGAGAAACTCAAGACCCACGAGACCGTGCGATATCTCAACCGTATGTTCACCGAACTGGAAGAAGTCATCGCCTTTTCCGGCGGGGAGATCAACAAATACATCGGGGACGCCTTGATGGCTTACTTCCCGTTCCCGGTCGAGTCCGCCGAAATCTCGGCGAAAAAGGCCATCTTGGCCGCCCTTCGTATGCAGGATTGTTTCCACCAGGTGGAGGCTACTTTTAAACAGAATTACACCGAGTCCGTTCAAACGGGGCTGGGGGTCGGGATGTCGAGCGGGGATGTCATCATCGGGAACCTGGGTTCGGCCCGGCGGATGGAATTCACCCTCATTGGGGATACCGTCAACATGGCTTCCCGCCTTTGCGCCCTGGCCGAGGATGGCCAGATCCTTATCAACCAGGACCTAGCCGGGGTGGCCGGGGAGATGTTCCGTATGGAAGCATTGGACCCGGTTAAATTGAAGGGGAAAAGCGGTCTTCACCGCCCCTATTCGGTCACGGGCGAGCGCATCCAACAGGGTCTGGCCTAAGACCTCTACCGAAACTAAAAGCATTGGAACTCTGATAAAGACAGATGAACATGGATAAGGCTTAAAAAGGGATCTTGAAGACTTTTATCAATCCGTATCTATATTCATCAAAGTGAAAGGGTTTTGCTTGTGGCCCTAAGTTTCCTTGTAACCCGATCTAAAAACCTTTCATAACTAGGGGTGATGCTGAGATTCCTGATCCTGACGAGGTATAGCATGAAGAGAATCGTTGTTTCGATCTTATTGGCGCTGGTGGTCTGCGCGTCCTTGATGGCGGCTGGACCCGCGGCAAAAAAGAATTCACAGAAGGGGGGCAAATATATGGGGGACAAGATCGAGAAGACCGACGCGGAGTGGAAAAAGGCCCTGACCCCGGAACAATACAATGTCCTGCGCAAGGAAGGGACAGAAGCTCCCTTCAAGAACCCCTATTGGGACAATCACGAGAAGGGCATGTATCTTTGCGCGGGCTGCGGCTTAGAACTGTTCGTCTCCGATACCAAGTTCGAATCGGGAACCGGCTGGCCCA
>CAZLND010000274.1:0-3759 GCA_964560635.1 uncultured bacterium
CTAGTAACCATTGGACCCTACCTTTATGCCGTTGATATGGATGTCGGATAATTCTCTAAGCTTCAATAGATCGGTCTTACCAGTCGCATAATCGACCGCCACCCCGGTCGGAGTGGTCATTTCTAGATAACCGCCGTTTTGCCCATAATATACACGAATCTTGATTTCTTTAAAGTCCTTAAAACCAGGGCCAACCGAATTGACCGCTTCTTTAACGACTCCCGCCGCCTCTTCCTGAAGATAAGGCACATAGGTCAATTTGGACTTGTAGCTGATGACCAGGCTTTGGGAGCCATCCGTCCCCTTTTCAACATGGCTATTCAACGCTTCACCCGGGGTCAAGTTCTTGAAACCAAGCCCCATGGCTGGGTAAAGCGTATTTCCACTGGCATCCACCGGTTGGGGGGTAGCCGATGCGTTGGTGGTCGATGACTTGGGCTCAATGCCCAAAAGCTGTTGCAGGCTTTGCTGGGCCAAGGTCGATAATTGCTGGCGTTCCTGTGCCAATAACCCCGCTTGTTGTTGGCGCATCGCAAGGAGCTGGCTGGGATCCTTGCCCGGCTGGGAAGCGGCCGGAGGGCCCAATATCTCCGCGGTTTGGACCGGGGTCGAACCGATGTGTTCCAGTTGATCTTGAACTTGGAAAGCCCAGGTATAGACCCCGGGTGCTAAAGGCTCATACTGGTCGTTTTCGCCGCCCCAAACCAATTTAGTCGGGGGAGAAGCGACACCTCTTAAGGCCCTGACCAGGTGATTCGAGGAATCATAGATCAACACGCTCCACCGAGCGATGGGGATATCCTCGGTCGTATCCAAGTAAAAGGTCGCCTTCTCCCCCTGGGAGGGCGAGAAAGTGCCAGGTCTCACAAAAGCCGACACTTTAGGCGGAGGAGCTTCTTCTTTGTTCCCAAAACGGTAGGTCAGGCCCAAGTAGAAGGGTTCAAAATTGATCCCCCCCGTACTATAGGTTCCAACCGCCGAACCAGCGGTGACACTGGCGGAAGGGGCGATAGGTTGGATGTAAGCCGCGTCGGCCTCGAAATCCCCGTTCAAAGCGCGCAAACTCATACCCAAATGGATGAACCCAGGACGGCTGATGAAGGATGAATAACCACCCCGGATACCCAAGACATCCTTCAAGAACCAGAACTCGGTCCCAAAACGGATGATCTTGTTGTTATTGCCGTCGAATCGAGGATCTGAAATTTGGTCGAAATCGATGGCCGTGATGTTCCGGACCTTGAACAAATAATCATTTTTGTAGGCTATCCCCAATATGATCTCCGGAGGAACAGGGGTTTGGAAGCCGTCACCGTTGTATTGGCTCACCGCGGCGGAAGTGGGTCCGTAAGTGATGCCTTGCGAATAGGAAGCGTTCGTTCCGGCGATATCGTTCAAAGCCAAACCGATCCGGAATTCCTCGGTGTATTTGGTGATCGGAATACGGTAAAGGAGACCCACATCGACCCCGTAACCGCTGACCTCTTTGGCCGTTTGTAATTGTTGTTGGAGCAAAGGGTCACTGCCGAAATAACGGATGTAATAAGGGTCGTTGGTGAACCTTTTGACGGACAAGCCAACGGAAAAATTTTTAACGGCCGAGAACCGGGCCGCGTACGACAAAGCGATGACACTTTGTTGGAAACTGGGATTCAATAAGTAGCTGTTTTCCGCCCTTTGGTCGGGGGTCAAGGTGGGGTTACCGGCAAAAAAGTCGATCTGATAATGGAATGGCCGGAAGAGGGATATCCCAAGTGTATTGTCCTGGGCGATGGGCATCATGAATTGGATGGAGCCATACCAGGGAAAACCGAATGCGGGAGCCCCATTGACATTGTCCTGGAAATAAACCGGGGCGCTCGAAATGGCAATCTCGTAAGCGGTCAATTGGGAAAGACCCGCGACGTTCCAATAAGCCGCCGAAGCGTCATCCGCCACGGCAACGAAGGCGTTCCCCATCCCCATCGACCGGGGACCAATGCCGAAAGTCTCTTTTTGCCCGAAGATCAGGTCCGTGCCTTGCGAGAAAGCTGAAAGCGGCATCATTAGGATGAGCCCCAGCAACAGGAAAGAACCCCTCAAGGCCCTGGTCCCATTCGGGAATAAAACCCTCTTCATGCAGTTCATTGAATTTCTCACCGGTTCCATCACCCTTCTTGAGCCGGGAAGATTCCCGGCGCCATTGGTTTGGTCACGAACTCTTCTTTTTAGTCCCAGCTTCCGCTTTATAGATGGCCACCAATATCTCGGCCACCACCTGGTACAACTCTCCAGGAATTTCCTGGTTCAAATTCAGGTTCTCCAGCATTTCCACGAGCAATTTGTTCTCGACGATCGGCACGCCGCTTTCCCGGGCCATGGCGATCAGTCGTTCAGCAACCACTCCACGGCCTTTGGCCACCAATCTCGGGGCCCCCATGGTCTCCCGTTCATAGTGGATTGCGACAGCGGATTTTCGTCCGCTTTTCTTTCGAGGCGTCCGGGGCGCTGGGCTCAAATCTTATCCTCTTAAGTTCAACCGCGTGTCGGTAGGGCGTCTCAAAGGGTGCCCTGAATAGATGACCTGTCCCGACATCACGAATCCCCGTCCCAACAACGCTTTTTCAACCTGGTCCGCCAAGGACCTCAACTTCTCCTTTTGATGCCCCCATTGAGGCGCGTAAACTTGCAAAGCCATTTGTCTTCCGTTCAGGTGGATCCCCCATTGGATCTCGCCGTGACCCTCGGTCTGAACGATGAACACAAAATAAACAGCCGGTCCGTTTTTTTTGAACAACCCTTTCGAGCGTTTCTCGACATGAACTTCCAGTTTCGCGGTAGCCTTGGGACCTCCAAAAGCCAAAGGCATCAAGGCCGACCAGATCAAACCACTATCCAGGAGAGGCGGGGCCTCTTCTTCGGCAACCACTCCCCTTCCTTGCGGAAGTTCTTGCGAGAGGACTTGGACCCTATCCCCGGGTTTCAGCGCTGTTGAGCCACGGGCCTCGACTTTCAAGCCGCCTTCCACCGCGATACTATAGCGACCCCGTCCCAAAACTTCATGGACAACGCCTTCTCGTAGAACCGACCCCGGCAAAGCCGCCAAACGGACATTTTTACCTAAGATCCGAGGTAATCCGCTTGAATCGACCGCTGATACTTTATCCATCCACCCCAACCTTCAACTCTTTTCGGTTGTCCAGCCAAAGCCCACCGATGTAGCCCTATTAATTAGGCGTCGAAAAGCGATTTCCCCTCAAATTCAATATCAATTGTACTTCAGCCCGGCTCAACTGGGTCTTATGAACGATCTCGCCGATGGCCTGGTCCTCGTCAGCCATACGGTAAACCTCTTTGACCACTCCGGATGAGAATCCTATCGCGCCCTCCAGGGGTCGATCGATCTTCATGCGCTTTTTACCCGCAGCATTTCCCAGCGCCTTCAAGGGCTTGTCCTCGGATCGGCCCTCCTCGACTTGGGGCAAATAACGGGGAGCGGGCGCTTCCTTCTTTTTCGCTTTTTGGATGACGTCCAACTTATCTTCCAACCGCTGCCTCTCGACATTCACTTCCTCGGCCAGCGCCAATGTCTTATTGAGGTCTTTCTGCAATTTTTGAATGGTTTTTTTGAATAACTCGGTCTTCACTTCGGCCTCCAAGACCTGTTCGTGGATGTCGTCCGAAACTTCCTTGCCAAGTTGTTTGAGGGTCATCAGGAGCTCCTGCAGGTTTTCCTTGATCTCCTGCACCTGCATATTCTTCAAGATATCCGCTTCTTCA
>CAZLND010000275.1:0-3744 GCA_964560635.1 uncultured bacterium
CTTGAGCTTTTGAAGGGGCACCTTGCGGCGCACTTGGGCCAACTCGGCTTTTTTATGAGTGAGGATGATGTCTAAGAGGGTCGACATTGAAAAACCTTAGAAAAGGAAATTTGAACCACGAAGGCACAAAGGGCACTAAGTACATCGAAAATAAATATACCGAGAAAACCAGAATTTTGATTTTAGCTTTTCTTTGTGAACTTAGTGTCTTCGTGGTTCAACCAGTTGTTTTAGTCTTCCGAAGCTTCACGGCCCGCTTCCTCGGTCCAGGGCCAGTACTCCATCTCTTCCCAGACGTCCTTGATCAAGCCGCCGCTATCCTCGGCCAAGCGCTTCAGGCTCTCCTCGGGCGTGGATTCCCATTCGGCCAGTACTTCCTTCATCGAATAGGCGGAAGCGTCGAGCAAACCCTCTTCATAAGCCTTGAGGATATCGCGCTTCAAACTGAGAGCGTGTAGGGCCGCGGCGCCCGCGACTAACGAGGTCCAAAGATAAGAAGCACGGCGAGGGGCTTTGCCCTGGAACATCTGGGCGTAATAGACCGTCACCTCGCTCGGATCCACGGCACCGATGGTGGCCAAGAGCGTATAACCCCAGAGGGCCGATGCCTTGACGGATTCGTGCACGGCCGGGTTCTCGATGAGTTCCCTTAAAGCAGAGGGGTCCTCGGCGCAAAGGGTGGCCAGGATGCGGGGCAAGTCCTCAACCAAGATATCCTTGAAGAGACGTTCCACATGCTCGCCGGGGAGGGAGAATTGTTCCAAGAGGATAGTCTTGGCTTGTTTATCCCGGAATTGGGCCAAAAGGTAGGCCGCCAGGAACCAGGACCAGTCGTTCAAGGTGACCCCCGCCCCCACGGGAACGTTCTTCACCTTCTCCAATATGAGAAGAAGATCGGGCGTCGCTTCCTCGGGATGGGCCAAGATAACGGTGAGGGCGTCCTCGCGTCGTTCGGCCAGGGGTGAGGAAAGGTCTTTAACGGCTTGTTTGATATTGGGGTCCATGGGTTCCATTCTCTCTCAACTTTCCCTCAAAAGGGGGTAGTACTTTTACCAGGACACCGGGCATTTGACAACCTCTCCCGACTGCTTGTGCTGGAAAAGCACATGGCCCTTATCTTTGCCGTATTTCCACAAGTCATGGGTGAGCTTCACATCCATTTGGCAATAGTCGATGACCTGCTGATACTTCCCTTCCCGCCACCATTGAACAGCCAATAAGCCGTCGGCACTTTTTTCCGCCCCGCCCAAGGTGTGCTGGGCCAGATGGGCCAGGGAGAGACGGTGACCCAGCTTCTTTTGAAGATCGGCCATGAGGTCGAGCGACGGAAGGCTGGTGAGCTTGAAGGACGTGTAACCCTGCAGGACGCCATAGTCAAAACGGATGCTGTTGAAGCCGATGACCAAGCTGGAGGCTCTCAGGTGAGCGACAAGGTCCGCCACATTCCCTTCCACATAAGTGTAGTACTTGGCCTGGTCCACATCGTAAAGCACCGCGCAAGAGACTTTCATGCCCACCAAGTTCGACCAACCACCCGAGATTTCTCCGGCCAAGAACTGGGTTTCGATGTCGAAGACCACGGGACCGGTCCTTTCCGGTGGAGGACCGGAATTTTTAATTTTGAATTCTGAATTTTGAATTAAAGGCGACGGCGGCTCCGCCGGGGGCAAAACCTTCTCTTCGCCGAGAGGTAAGAGCGGTTCGTCGTTCGAAAAGCTTTTCTTTTTACCGGCGACAGGCTTGAAGTCGGACCGACCCAGAATATGGCCGAGGATCAAGATAGCGCCTTTCTTATCTAATGGATGGTTCCCGCTTCCGCACTTGGGCGATTGGACGCAAGAGGGACAACCTTCCTCACACTCACAATCGCGGATCATCTCGTAGGTCGTGGTCAAAAGTTCCTCCATGGTCTCGTAGGCCCGCTCAGAGAGTCCCACCCCGCCTGGATAACCATCGTATATGAAGATAACAGGTTGGGGCACCTGAGGATGAGCGGGCGTGGAGATACCGCCCAGGTCCCACCGGTCACAAACCACGTGGAGCGGCATCATGGCGATAGTGCCGTGCTCGGCGGCGTGCAGGGCTCCCATGAAATGGACCTTCTTGTCCCGGTCCGCCAAGTTGCGCTGGAGCCAGTCGGGCAGGATCATCCAGAGAGAACGGGTCTCGAAAGAGAGGGGTGGAAGGGTGAGGGGATAGGTCGCCACGATGGAACGGTCCACGATGCGGTGGATCTCATAATTGATGAAGCGTTGGGTGATCTTCACCTTGCCCCAGCGGATATGGCTTTGGCTCTTGATGTCCCCAAGAGGCCGTTGCTTCATCTCCTCCAATATCTCGGTCTCTTCCTCATAATTGACCTGGGTGTAGTAATCCACCGGCTCGTCGGCCACCATTATTTTGTGCTGTTCCCAGTTGAATTCCTTCACCACAAACTGCGTGCCTTGGTGCAGATAGACCGCGCCCGGGTGACAGTCCCTAAAAGCCCGCATGCCGTCGATAGTGCCGATGAGCTCCCCGGTCTCCTGGGAGATGATCTGATAGCCCTCGCCCATATCCCTGATATTGATACCCCGCTGGGGATTCTTGTCGGTCACTAGCCACTTGCTGCCGTTGGCTGTCTCCAACACTTCCCCTTCCTTGATCATCGAGGGGAGTAGTTCGTCCATGAGCTTGCCGTAAAAGGACCGATCTTCCATCGTGAGGGGTACCTCGGAGGCCGCGCAGCGTAGATGCGCTCGGGCGATATTCTCGTTGTCCACGCCCACCATGAGGCTCTCGGGCTTCATCGTGAAGAACTTGTCCGGGTGTTTCATCCAATACTGGTCCATGGCGTCGGCCATGCCCACGAGGAAAACGACCGACGGGGTTTCGCCCCGGCCCACCCGGCCCGACCTTTGCCAAGTGGAGATCATGGTGCCGGGATAGCCCACCAAAATGCAGGCGTCCAATCCACCCACGTCGATGCCCACTTCGAGTGCCGAGGTGGTGATAACGGCCTTGAGCTCGTCCTTGAAGAGTTTCGCCTCGATCTCGCGCCGTTCTTCGGGCAAGTAGCCGGCCCGGTAGCTTTTGATCTGGGACGCCCACTCCGGCCGGGCTTGGGTCACCCAAAGGCTGATGAGCTCGGTGATCTTGCGAGCCTTGGTAAAAACGATGGTCTTCATGCCCGCCTTAAGGGTTTCAATCAGGAGCGTCACGGCTTCCGTATAGGGAGACGTGGAGTCCGGATTCCACATCACGAAGGTCTTGGCGTTCTGGGGCGCACCGGTCTCGGAGATGATCTCGAAGTTGAGCCCGGTCAGTTGGGTGAGGAACTCATCGGGATTTCCCAGGGTTGCCGAGCAGGTGATGAACTGGGGATCGGCCCCGTAGTAACGGCAGATGCGCCTCAGGCGCCGTAGCACATGGGCCACATGGGCCCCGAAGATGCCCCGGTAGCTGTGGGCCTCATCCACCACCACATATTTCAAGTTCTTGAAAAAATCCACCCAGCCGTCATGGAAGGCCAGAATGCCCAAATGCAGCATGTCCGGATTGGTCAGCACGATGTTGGGCGGGTTTTTCCTGATCTTGGAGCGAACACCCGTGGGCGTGTCCCCATCGTATATCTCGGCGCTGAAAGTGGGGAGCTTGGAAGTCTTGAGGCGGCCTGTCCATTCTTGCAGGGTCTTCAATTGATCCTGGGCCAGGGCCTTCATGGGATAAAGATAAAGCGCGCGGCTCTTGGGGTCCTCCATGACC
>CAZLND010000276.1:0-3742 GCA_964560635.1 uncultured bacterium
ACCTCTGGCTCTTCCCAGGAGTTGGTCGTATAGGCCACTTCGTCCCCGGCCCGTAGGGGTTGGTTTTCCGAGGACTGAAGACCGTTCACCTTGACCTTGCCATCCCGGATGCGGCCCTGCCATTCCTCCGGGCTCAAATAGGTGAACCTTCCCGAAAGGAATTCGATGAGGGTTTGGGAGCTCTTTTGGGTGATCTGGGAAACGAGGGTGATCTCTTTGTCGATGGGAATGTTTTTCATAGCATGGATTGCGGGTCCAGGTCCACGGCTCGGAAGACCCCTGAAGGAGTCTCCATTTTCGAATCCAACAGGGCCAAAAGTTGGCGCAGGGGTTGGGGCTTTTCGCACTTGAGAAGTATCTGGAACCGATATTGGTTCCTGAGACGGAAGATCGCGGCCGGGGCAGGGCCCACCACTTCCACCTTAAGACGCCCGCCTTCTTTGCGAAGTATCTCCGCGGCTTTTTCAGCGGCCTGATGCGCCTTCTTTTCTTCTTTCGCGCGATAGACCAAAAGTCCCAATTTTACGAAAGGGGGATATTCCAATGCCTTTCGAAGTTCCAGCTCCGTTTCCCAAAACCCCTCATTGTCATGCCGCATGGCCGCTTGGACGCACATATGGTTGGGATGGAAGGTCTGCAGGTAAATAGCGCCTTCCTTGTCGGCCCGTCCAGCCCGACCCGAGACCTGCACTAATAGTTGAAAGACCTTCTCAGAGGCCCTGAAATCCGGCAAAGCCAATCCCGTATCGGCCCCAATGATCCCCACCAGCGTCACACCCGGAAAATCATGGCCCTTGGCGATCATCTGGGTACCCACCAACAGGTCGATCTCCCGGCGGCGGAATCGGTTCAAGATGGCCTCGTGGCTTCCCACCCCCCGAGTGGTGTCCATGTCCATGCGTTCCACACGGGCGCCGGGGAATTTTTCTTTCAGTTCGGCCTCCACCTTTTCGGTCCCCAGTCCCACCAGCTTCACTTGCCCATCCCCACATTTGGCGCATTTGGTAGGAATGGGCCCCATCCAATTGCAATAATGGCAAAGAAGGACATTCTCCCCGCCCAGGAACCTACCCTTGTGGTAGGTCACGGGCACCGAGCACGAGGGACATTGCACCTGTTCTCCACATTTAAGACAAAGGGCGAGCGTGCTGAATCCCCGACGATTGAGGAACAAGAGCCCTTGTTCCTTTTTATCCAAGGTTTCCTTAATGGCTTCCTGGAGCGCTAACGAAAGAACGGGGCGGTCTTCTTTGCGGATATTCCATTCTTCTTTCAGGTCCACCACCTTTACTCGCGGAAGGGGCTTTCGGTTGACCCTCTCCGGAAGGGAGAGAAGAGTGTATTTGCCTGACCGAGCGTTTTGAACCGACTCCAAGGAAGGGGTGGCACTGCCCAAAAGAGCCACCGCGCCACAAAGTTGGGCCCTTTTGACCGCGGCATCCCGCGCGTGATAACGGGGCGCGTCTTCCTGCTTATAGGAGCCTTCATGTTCTTCATCCACCACGATGAGCCCCAAGTCTTGAGCCGGGGCAAATAGGGCCGAGCGTGCTCCCACCGCCACCTTGGCTTCTCCCAGTGCGAATCGTTGCCATTGAAGCGTTCGTTCCCCGGAAGAAAGACGGCTGTGCAGGACCGCCACCCGGTCACCAAAGCGGCCCGTGAAACGGTCCACCGTTTGGGGTGTCAGGGCGATCTCAGGGATGAGAACAATGGCCTGCTTGCCCTTTTCAATAACTTGAGCGATGGCCCGAAGGTAAACCTCCGTCTTGCCTGAACCGGTAACACCATGAAGTAGAAAGGTTTGAAAAGTGGAAAGGTTCAAAGGTCCAGAAATGGCATCCAAAGCCGATTGCTGCTGGGCGTGTAGTTTGGGCGGGGCCTGTTCCGTGGCATTCCCAACCTTTCGTTTTATGCGGGAACCATCGAAGGACCCATCCAGTTTGAGGTCGCCCAGCGCTTCTTTTTTGAGCGCATCCGCCAATTCTCTCGTCCTTGCCGTCAGTGGTACCTTTCCACTTTTCAACTTTTCAACATTTACTCCCCTCAATTTTCCCAATTTCCCCAACAAGGCTTCTACTTTCTGATCCTCCGCTTCCGGCAACAACCGTAGAAAAGCCTTCGGTGCCTTTCGGTAACCCGAGGGAAGGATGGCGAAAAGAGCCTCTCCCACCGAGCAATAGTAGTATTCAGCTATCCATTGGCCAAGTTTGAGGAGGTCGGGCGTCAGGGAAGGTTCAGTGTCCAGAAGCGAGTCGATAGGCTTGAGGGATTTGACCGGGGCGGTCGTTTGGTTGGCCAGACCTGTCACCAGCCCAATGGTCTGCCGACGGCCAAAAGAGACCGAACACCGCATTCCAGGAGAGACTAAACCATGCAGGGACTCGGGAACCCGGTACGAGAAGGATTTTTTGAGCGAAACCGGAAAGACGATGTCGGCGAACTGTTCACCCATTCCTGCCACTTCCCCTCATGCGCGGGTCCAGGAAGTCCCGCAAACCCTCACCCAAAAGATTGTAGCCCAATACGGTCAGGAAGATGGCCAGACCCGGAAAAGTGATGAGCCACCAGGCGTCGGTCAAATGCTCTTTGCCCTCCTCGAGCATATTTCCCCAACTGGGGGTAGGCGGTTGAACGCCAAGCCCTAAGTAACTCAGGGAAGATTCCACCAGGATAGCGCCGCCTATCCCCAAGGTCGCCACCACCAGGACCGGCCCCAGTGCATTGGGCAAAAGGTGCCTGAGGATGATACGGGCATCCTTCATTCCGATAACCCTCGCCGCCTGGATGAATTCCCTTTCCTTCAAGGACAGGATCTCACCCCGTACCAGCCGGGCCACATCGGTCCAGGAAGTCAGGCCGATGACCACCATGATGTTCAGGATGCTCGGCCCCACGAAGGCGATGACCATCAGAATAAGGAGAAAGGTGGGCACGCAAAGAAAGATATCGGTCAAACGCATCAAAAAACCATCCAACCAGCCGCCGTAATAGCCCGCCAATGAACCAACCAAGGTACCAACGAATACATAAATGGAAACCGCCACCAAGCCAATGTACAGTGAGATTCGCGAGCTATAGATAAGACGGGAAAGGATGTCCCGGCCATATTGGTCCGTGCCCAGCCAATGCTGAGGGCCAGGAGGAAGCAGTCGGTCCACCAGGTTTTGATGGATGGGGTCGTAAGGGGCGATCCATTGCGCGGTGAAGGCTGTCAACACCAAGACGGCAATGATAGCCGCCCCCCAGAATACGAGCGGATGTTGACGAAGGATCTTTTTAATCATAGTGGACCCTCGGATCGGCCAAGGCATAACCCAGGTCCGCTAGAAGGTTGCCCAAAAGGGTCAAAAGGGCCGAAATGACCCCGATGCCCATGACCATGGTGTAATTGCGGGACATGATGGCCTCGAACCCCAGCCGCCCCATACCCGGCCAGGCGAAGATGCTTTCGATGATGAAGCTCCCGCCGATCAGCGCCGGAAGAGAAAGCCCCATCAGGGTGATGATGGGGATCATGGCGTTGGGCAGGGCATGCCGGAAGATGACCTGGAATTCGGGAAGACCCTTGGCCCGGGCGGTCCGGATGTAATCCTGCCGAATGACCTCCAGCATGCTAGTTCGGGCGTAACGGGAAACCGAGGCCAGTCCCCCGAAAGTGGTGACGACCAAGGGCAAGAGCAAATGCAGGAGAAGGTCGCCGAACCTGGAATACCAGGGCAGGTACTCGGACCCGGTGGAGAAC
>CAZLND010000277.1:0-3727 GCA_964560635.1 uncultured bacterium
CAAGCCAGGAACAACCCGGTGACGGATGGTACGGTCTGGGCCCAGCCCAATATCCTCAAGGGCGGGGTCACGACCACCACCCTCATGGTCAATTCGACCGCCAGCTATACGCTGAAGGTCGGGCTCTATGATGTGGCGGGGGAACTGATCAGGCAAACCGTGGGTTCGACGGGGAACAACCAAGCCACCCTGGACCTTTCGGGCCTCTCGAGCGGGCTTTATTTCGCGGTGGTGGAATTGACGGCCCCGAACGGCGGCCTGGTCCAACGCCAAGCGACCCAGGTGGTCCTGCAGAGATAAAGACCCTTTGAAAAACCAAGAACACCCGGAAAATCAAAGCAAAGAGTTTGTAACTTTGATAAATGAGATGAATTCGATGTTTAAGAAATTTTCTTTATCACATTTATCTTATTCATCATAGTTCCGGAAATTTTGAAGTTCTTGGTGCCCTTGGTGTGCTACCCTTCCATTTGAAATGGAATAAAGAGGGTGGTACTACCCCGCATGATTCGGTTGCGAATCATGTCAAAGGGGTGCCTTAGTGGTGGAAATAGGTTTTGTTATTTAGCCTTTGATAGTTTCTCCAGCCTTTTTTCCACGACATCCAGTTCGGGATGGTCGGGGTCGAAAACCTTCTCCAAAATAGCTTTGGCTTCCTTCAGGTGGCCGATGGCTTTGGCCTTATGTCCCTCGGTTTCTTCCAGACTGGCCTGATCCTCAAGACCAAGCGCCACCAACGGATGGTCGGGCCCATAAATGGAATTCCTCAATTTCAGGATACGGGTCAAGAGCGCTTCGGTGGCTTTCAGGCGGCCCAGGGCCAGATCGGCGGCCGCGGCGGCTTGAAGGACCGGAAGGTTCGTGTAAGTGTCCGAGGACAGGAAGGTGTCCCGGATCTTCTCGGACATCTCATAAAGTCCCTTGGCGTCGTCCTTCCGTCCTTGAGCCCAATAAAAAGCCGCCAAACGGTCGGTCGAATCCAGCACCTCCAAACGTTCCGCGGGGAAATTCTTTCGCTGGATAGCCAGGCACCGTTTGAGGCCTTCTTCGGCGGGACCGAACTTCCCTTGCATCTGGTCGACACGGGACACCAATTCCAGGCTTTCCACCAGAAAAACGCTTTGAGTGCCCCAAGCCCTCTCTCTTATTAGTAAGCAACGTTCCAGGGTGGTTCGGGCTTTTCCGCTGTCACCCATCAACAGGTAAACCAGCCCCATTTGTTGGAGGATGGCCGCCACCAGGGTCGGGTCCTTTTGGATGACCTTTTCCTGGATCTTGAGCGCCCTCTTGTATTGGGACAGGGCGAGGGAATAGCGGCCTAGGTCGACATTGAGGCCGGCCATGAGGTTGAGGGATTCGGCGATGCTTGGGTCCTCCAGCCCCAAGGCGTTCTCCCGGATGGCCAGGCCCCATTCAAAATTCTCCATGGCTTTGGAGTAGAGGGCTTGGCACCGGTAGAGGGTCCCCAGGTCGTTCAAGAGGGGGACGGTCAGCGGGTGGAGGGAACCGTATTGTTGTTGGGCGAGAAGCAGGGCCTTTTCCGCCTGGTGTGTAGCGTCGGCGAAACGGCCGATCCACATGAAGTTGATGGTGGCTTGCATGGCGGCCGGAAGCATTTGGCTGTCCATTATGGGTTCGGCGGCCCAAGCGAGCGTGGACAAGGCAAAGGTCACGGAGGCCGCAACAAGGCGCACTCGGAACCTCAAGGGTTGAGCCTCGGCTGGGCTTCGATGGGCAGGGGAGTGGGCAGGGGGGAGAAATCCCTTCCCTGAGGGGAAGGACAAACAGGGCCGATGGCCACGACGTTGGCGTCCCGCTCGAATTGGTCGATCCAGCCAGCCACGATGTCGCCGGTCGGGCATTGGGTGGCCCGCGAAAGGTGGGCGCCCCCATCGAAGGAAAGGTCGGCGGCGTGGGAAAGGCCTCCCGAGTTGCCCAGGTCGGAGAGCACGTAACAATCCTCGCAGCCGGGAGCGTTCTTGGAAGGGCGGCCGGCGTCGGATTGAAGCACGAAGTAATAACACTCGGCGGGGAAGGAACCTAGATCGGGAGGCACGCCACCCACGCTCACCCATTTGAAGTCCGAGGAGGCTTGGTCCGGTCGCAGGGCCACCGCCGAATAGAGTTTCTTGCATTTGTGGATGCGGTAATTGTGGGAAAGGATGACGTAGTTCAAGGGAGTGGTGGGATTCCCCTGCTTGCGAACACGGAAACCCAGGTCCTTGACCGGATATCCGCAGTGGAAGTGAAGGGTCTGTCCCGCGAGGACATTCGCGTAAATGGGTTTTTCGCCAGGGTCGTCGTAAGGGTTGCCCTGGAAGTGATAGCCCGACCCATAAAGAGCGTAGACGGGTTCCCGGTCCAAGACCTTCCATTTACCGTCCTCGAACGAAAGCGTGTTCGAATAGGGGTCGGGACTGCCGTCGTTGGGAAAGAGGTGGTTGAGAACGTCCGTCGATACGAAGGACGCCCGGTTCAGGGGACCGACCAGCGCGACGGGATGACCTCCACCCCGGAGCAGGTCCACTTCCAATACCAAGTGATAGATCTTTCCCTTATAGAGTGACACGGCGGCGAGGGAAAGGGTGGACCAGGAGCCTCCATGGGGAACGAAACTCGAGAGGGCCAGGGGATTTCCCGAGGGCGATCCTTTGTCGTCTTCTTGCAGACTGAGCTGATAAGCCGGGGAGGCGAGGGCTTCCAAGCAAAAGACCGAAGCGGCAGTGAGGGTCATGTCTTCCTGGCAGGTGAAGCGGTAGGAAAGCTTCTTGGTGGCATTATCCAGTTTGGTGCTGAGCCTTTTATTGGCGACGAATTTGTTGCCAAAATCGGCTTGAGCCATTTGGGAAAGCAGATAAGCCGTCAAAAAAGCCAGGATTTTCAATGAGAAACGCATGGGAGGCATCTTAACAGAAGCTTTGGGAGGCCTCAAAGACAAGAGCCCTTCAAAATCGTTGGAGATCATTCAAGATTTACTGGTTTTATTCGTTATTCAAGGAGTTGGGATGGTCGCTTTTATTTGGGGAAATACCTTTGTTGGGGCGGCTAGGGCTCTGGGATCCAAGGGCTGTTAAAGCCTTTTTGTTCATAACTTTAGGCTAAGAGGATGGACAATAAAATCATACGAATATGACATGCAAAGTCGCTTTGTTTAGGTAACCGGCGGTACAATTTCTGAACTACTTTCCTTTGGGGTGGGATGGAAGGAAATGGATCTCGACCGTCTATAGGATGTGTTCTGTCGGGGGGGGACCCCCTTTAAAGGTTGTCCCGCCTGTCGATACTTAAGTTCATCGAGGGCTATTCAAGTGAAGCTATCGCGCAAAAACCTTGCAACGGTTTTCGGCCTCGGGGTCCTCATTTGGGCCGCGGGATCTACCCCTCTGCGCGCTCAAACATTTACGGCCAACGCCAGCTATTACTTTTCCAATTGCAGTTCCAACTATTCCTGTTCGGCTCCCGGGTTTCCCGGATGTACCAACCTCAATGGTCAATCCCCGAACCAGTACATCGTGGCCATGAACAGCTCGGACATTGGTTCGGTGGTCAGTTGTAACCAGTGTATCGCGGTCACCCGCGGTTCGACCACCATCCTCGTCAAGGTCATCGATACTTGTCCCGGATGCGTCGGCCTTCATGGAGCCCATTCCATCGACTTGGATCCTTCCGCCGCGGCGGCCTTGGATCCCAGCTACACGACGGACGGCGTCTTTTCCGTCACCTGGAC
>CAZLND010000278.1:0-3710 GCA_964560635.1 uncultured bacterium
TCTTGGCCAAGAGAGGCTTGGCGATCTCTTGAAGGACCCAAGGGACCAAGACATTAGGCAGGGTCTTCCATCCTTCCCGGACCATTTTTTCTTCCAGGAAGCCTTCCAAATAATGGCGAAGGGTGTGGATCTGGAGATTGAAAAGTTTTTCTTCCTTCTCGGCAAGGAACCGTCTGAGGTGGCCGACCAAAAGATAATTGGGGACAAGGATGGTGACCGGCGCGAAGGGTTCTTTCTTTCGGAACTCACGGAAGGCTTGGAGCAGTTCGTCTTCAAGGAACGGTTGGTAGGGGCCTAAATAGAGGGAAAAAGCCACGGAAAGTCCTTAACAAAAATTTGAACCACCAAGACACCAAGTCACCAAGAAAGACAGAAATCTTTGAATTTAAAGGCGTCTTAAGGGCTTATATGGTTTCGTGGGCCTTCATTATATATAATCCATCTTCACAAATGCTTTACCCTCCAAAGGTTTCCTTGGTGTCTTGGTGCCTTGGTGGTTCAATCAAGGGGTTTTAAATGCCTAGGGAAATCCAGATCGCCAATGCCGCCGGTTTCTGTTTCGGCGTGAAGAAGGCCATCCAGAAGGCCGAAACCATGGACCGCGCCTTCATTTTCGGCTCCCTCATCCACAATCCGCAGGAAGTGGCCCGCCTGGCTTCCCTCAACAAGAAGATCGTCCATTCGCTGGACGACGTACAAGACAACAAGGTGGTCATCACCGCCCATGGGCTGGACATCAACGTCATCGGCCAAATGAAGGACCGCAAGCTGGAGATCATCGACACTACCTGCCCGCTGGTCACCAAGATCTATAACGAGGGACACAAGCTGGAGAGCCAGGGCCTCAAGATCGTCATCATCGGCGACCCCAAGCACGTGGAAGTGAAGGGCATCGCCAGCCGTATGAAGGACCCCCTCATCATTTACCACGAGGAAGATATCCAGAATGTTCCCGAGGGCTCCAAGGTCGGCGTGGTCTGCCAAAGCACGCTTTTAATGGAGAAATTCGACAGGTTCGTGGAGCTTTTAAGAGCCCGGTGCGCCGAGGTGGTGCCGATCAATACCATCTGCAAGCCCACCAAGGACCGCCAAAGCGCCGCCGCCGCCCTGTCCAAACGCATGGAGATTATGATCGTCATCGGCGGGCGCAATTCGTCGAACACCCACAAATTGGCCGACACCTGCAAGATGAACCTGCCCAACGACACCTACCATGTGGAAACAGCCCAGGAGTTGGAGCCCAAGTGGTTCGAAGGAAAGACCAAGGTCGGCATCACCGCCGGCGCCTCGACCCCGGATTACCTCATCGAGGAAGTCATCGCCAAGATCCGGTCCTATGACTCCCTAGTGACCGCCTAAACCTTCCTATATCTTCTCGTCTTCCTTTGGAGAACTCTCATGAACTTTGACCGCCACATCCTGAAAGTCTTGAAGAAAAAGGGATCCAATTTCCGCAAGACCCACGCCGTGGAGTTCTACGTTTATTTCAAGGGAAAGGCCTCGGCAAAAAAAGCCGCGACCCGCATCAAAAAACAGGGATTCCACGTGGAGCTGCTTTCCGATTCCTCCGGAAAGCGCTGGATCTGCCTTTCCATCCGGGAATTGCATCCCCAATACGAGACCATTCAACGGTTCAAACGGAAATTGAACACTCTGGCCAAACCTTGGGGCGGGCACTGCGACAGCTGGGGAACTCAGGTGGAAAAGTAGCGGAGCGGGATCAGCTTTTCAAGACTGCTTGGACCATATCCTTCAAAGTGTCACAACAACAATTGAAGCCTACGTTCTGACGGCCCGGGCCCGCGCCTTCGGAGAACTTGAGGCTGGGTTTCACCCGGTGGATCGGACAGACCAACCCGGCGACTTTTTGCTCAATGGCCTTCAGGGTCGCTTCCAATGCTTTCTTCTGCAATTCCTGCTGGAGCCCTTCCCCCAGATCACCCGCGAGGTTCGGATCAAAAGAAGATTCGGTCATCTTGGTTCCTTTTCAATCGTTCGAGGGGATCAAGACGATCTTACCAAAAGCTCCCGGTTGTAGGACGGCCTCTTGGGCTTGAGCCGCTTGATCCAGCGGCAATTCCCTCCCCACGACCGGTTTCAGCTTCCCGCTTTTAAGTCCTTTGACCAAATCCAGATGGATCTTGAGCTTGTCCAATGGGCTGACGTTGAAAAGGGTCATGGCTAGGATGGCCGCGTCCCGGCTCATCAAGTCTCGGGGATTGATCTCCACCGGCCCGCGGGAACCGATCACCACGACGCGCCCGTGGGATGCCAGGAGGTTCAGGTCTTTCCCTAAATTGATTTGGGCGGCCATTTCCAATAGGACATCCACGCCTTTGCCGCCGGTGAACTTAAGGATCCGCTCCAAATAGTCCGGTGCCTTGTGGTCGAAGACTTCCGCCGCGCCCTGCTCCCGTACCAATTGCATCCCTTGCTCGGTCCCCGCTGTTCCCAGCACCCGCATTTGAGCGGCCTTGGCAAGCTGGACCGCCGCTGTCCCCGTCCCTCCCGATGCGCCGTGCACGAGGACGGTCTCCCCCTTTTTAGCTTTGGCTTTTCCGAAGAGGGCCTGGTGGGCGGTGGCGTAAGGAACGCCGATGGCCGCGCCTTGGGGAAAGGTAAGCGAAGGAGGGAGAGGATGCACGTTACGAGTTTCGGCGAGACAAGCTTCCGCGTAGGTCCCGGTCAGGGCGCTTTCCACATAGACCCTCGCGCCTTTCTTGAGGCCCTTCACCTTGGGTCCGATCTTTTCCACCGTTCCGGCGCCGTCCATCCCCGGCGTATAGTGCAATGGCGGCTTGCGGCCGTAGGTGCCACTGCGAATATAGGCGTCCACCGGATTGACCCCCGCGGCCTTGAGACGGACCAAGACCTGGCCCGGACCCGGTTCCAGGTCCTCGACTTCTTCCAATCGCAGGACTTCCGGCCCGCCGAATTCTCTGACCTTGATGGCTTTCATGGATCCTCCGATTCTTCCAACACAACTTGAGGGGTGAGGGGGATAAATATAGGCAAAAAAAAAGCCCGGCGGTTATCGCCGGGCTTGGGTGAAGGACTCCATCAGAAATAATCGACCGGCAGGGTCTCGCGGACCTTGGCGTGAGGCACGAACTTCGGCGTCTTGCTGGCCATCGTGCGGGCGTGGGAAACATCCTCGGAGGCAAGGCCCTTCTCGATCTTGAAATCCTGTTTGGGATAGATCAGATCAGGGTCCTTGATCTCATCGCGGTTGGCTTTGAAGATCAAAGGCCATTGGAAATTGTCGCTGTAGATCGAAGACTTCCCGGAGATATCCCAAAGGGTATCCTTGGCGACGACCGTGTAATGGTCGGAGGCCACGGGCTTTTCCACCTTCTCGACCGGGGCTTCTTTGGGGACTTCGGTGGTCTTCACTTGCTTGGCGCCACAGCCGATCAGGCTGGCGGCCGCCACAAAGGTCAAAGCTAGGAATAGGTTCTTTTTCATTTCTTGGCTCCTTGCCATCCCACTGCTCGTAGATTCAAAGCGGGTGGTCTCTATGTAGTTATTTTGCCTCTCAACAAGCGTTGAATCAAGGGGATCAGCTTGGATTGCCGAGTCGGGCAAGGAAAATAACGCTAAAATGACGCCTTTGTTCGGCCTTTCATTCCTGAGTGGACGTTTGGACCCTGGACCTTGGCCCCTCCTTTGTTTCGCCGAACAAAGTCTTTACCCATCGTCACGAGGCCGAA
>CAZLND010000279.1:0-3689 GCA_964560635.1 uncultured bacterium
ATCCAAAGTGATGGTGTACTGCTGAAAGGATAGACCAATGACGTATGCCCGTCACGGCCAGTGAAGAAGGGTCCGGTGGTGTCCTGGCTCCAGGCCGCTCCCATCCCGGGTTGGGCCGTGGGGGTGATGGTGGGGGTCGGCGTCGGCGAAAGGGTAGGGGAAGCGTTGAGGCGGAAGCGGAAAGCGATGTCGGCGTAGTTCTGCTGGGTCCAAGGCGGACCGCCTCCTGAGGTGAAAATACCCTGTGAATTGGTCCCGTCATAGGTAATGGCATCGGTGACCGCTAAACCGGTGGCGGTCGTATCCACATCCCAATCGGCCGAGGTGGCCGACCCAGGAGAGCGGAAGGAAAGTCGATATTGGTCTCCCGGGACCAAGACGATGGGAAAAGGTAATGTCGTATCCAACCAAGCCTGGCTCTGAGAAGCCCCCGCTGGTTTACACAGGATGCCCGTGTCGATCGTGACGCCCTGGGTCAGATCCTCTAGACGGTAATAGAGATTATCCGCGGGTTGGGTGGGCGTCCGCCAGGAGGCGAAGACCCCGACATGGTCCATTTGGACCGGCACCGCCCCGGGGACCCCGAACTCCTCCCCGGCTTCCTTGTCATCAGAAGTGGAGGCGCTGTTGTTGCCGTTGAGGAATGTGCTGGTGCTCGAATCATAAGGGACCCCATAAAGGCTTCCATCAGTGAAACCCAAGCCGAAAATGGGAGTTTTGGAAACCGACCCCACTCCCACTCCCCAAACGCCCGTGCCCGGGTCGCTGAGGACATTCAATTGGGGATCCGGAAACTGGTCAAAAGGGACATAGTTGTAGTAAAGGTTCCCGTAAAAAGGTCCGAAGTTGCTGGCGCCGGGGTTTGTCCCTTGTCCCGAGTACCGGATCACCAGATGGTAGACGCTTCCACTCACTAAAGGAGTGGGCGGAATGACATAGGGTTGTAAAAAATTCTGGGAGATCGTCGCATTGATGGACATGAGGTCGGTCCCGCTGGGCAGGCCCGTTCCGTCGTCAGCTTGGAGCGCCAAGGTATAAATAATGGGCGACCCCGCCGTGAACCCTCCCACGTAAAGCACACTCACCGCCCGATTGGCTCCCCGCATGGTGAAACGGTAATCGAACCTCTTGGTGCTTGTGTTCAGGAGGAAGGTACTGTTGTTGCCCTGCGGAAGGCTTTGGTCGCCAAAATAGGGGTTGGGCACGGGAGTGGGGGTGGCTGTCGGCGGCGAGGTGACATTGAAACGAAAACCCAGGTCCGTATTAGTTTGATTGCCCCAACTGGGTCCCCCGTTCGTGAAAGTAGTCATGTACGAAGAGACCCCGTCATAGGTCAAGGTGGTCGCCGAGGAGGTAGAGGCCGCGGCGGGAAATTCATAATTATTGGTGGGATCCGATCCGGGCGAACTAAACCACAGTTGGAAAGTATGACCGTTGGGAAGCTTGATGATCCCGTTGAAATTACCTGTTACCCAGCCACTGGTTACGCCTGACACCGAAGGAGCGGCCGCGAAGAACCCGGAGGAAATGGTAGTGCCTGCGGTCTGGTCCTCCAAGGTGTAATAAAGATTGTCGAGGGGATTCGCCGACTTGAACATCCACACATCGACTTTATTGGTATAGATATCACCGGTGGTCGTTCGGAAGACTTGGCCAACGTAATTAGCAGTGCCCCCCGACCCGTAAACCGAAGGTTGTTGATAAGAGTCGTAAGGATTGCCGACATAACTGCCGTCGCTAAATCCCAGGATGAACTGAGGGGAAGCTTGGCTAATGACGCTCCAACTGGAGCCATTAAAGCTAAGGGCGGCCATCGCGGGGTCCGAAACCTGGCTAACGGGCATGACCAAGTTATTGGGGGTGAGATAGGAAGGTCCGAAATTATTACCGACACCAGCAGGGCCACTCGAGTAGAAAACGAGAACGTGGTAGATGGTGTTCCCGTTCATGGTTCCCGGGGACATTCCTACCGCCGGATTGCCCGCGAAATAATTCCCAGAAAAAGTGACCTGCTGGCCCGCTGCGATCTGGGCAAGCGGGAAATGGTTCACCGTTCCATCATCGCTATAGACGGCCACCGCGTAGGTGACAGGGGTGGCGCCTGTTAAGAACCCTGGGATTTGGATCGAACTCAGCGTGCGGGACGCGCCGGGCGGCATGGTAAACCGAGCGGAGTATTGAAGATTATTGGCCGAAAGTGGGAAATTGGATTCGGTTCCGTAAACATTCTGGTTCCCAAAATAAACTTGGGCCCCAGCGGAGCCGGCAAAGAGCAAAAAGAATCCCACCCAACCGAGGACCGGAAGGGGCTCAAAAAGACGCAAAAACCTTTTAACCCACGTGACAGAAGATGAGGAAATGTCTTTCAAAATTACCCTTATTTGACCCGGAATAAGGAAGCGGCCAGAAGTGGCCGTTCGAATGACAATTTTATCACTATTCCAGGCAAGGGGAACGATAAGGAAATGGCTTTTTTACGCTAAAAACCAAGCGAGAAGAAACTCCCAGGGGGTCCCGAGAGGAATTACTTTTTATCCACCGACGCCGTTATCTTCCAAGCGCCTTCTTTTTTGGACAACCGGAAACTTCGGTCGGTTTTGACGGGCTTGGGCGCTTCAGGACCCTTACGGGTCAAGGTAAAGGTCGCGGTAGCGTAGTCCCCATTGATGATCAGTCCGGAAAGCTCCGCTTTGAGGCTCGTGGTCTTGGGGTCGCCCGCCGCCATTTGTTGGTACCAAGAGGCCCACTTGGTCCTTTCCGGGTACATATCGTCGAAGAAAGGCGAAGTTTGGGAAGCTGAGCGGCTTTCAAGCGCCCGGCAAAAGGATTCGGTGAAGTGCTGCAACTCATATCGCTCCACGGAGATACCCCGCGGGCCGATGGGCAGGTACCAGTGAAGTTGGGACAAGGAGCCTTGCAACACTTTAAGGAGCTTCTTTCCCTTATCGGTATCGGCCAAGTCTTGGGGAAGGGTGATATGGGCTATCACCAAAAGGTCGTCCTTATTCAGACCCCATTCCTCGTCCATCCACTCCCCGCCCTTAGGGTCCGTCATATGAAAAGGCACTTGGACCCAAAAGTTCGAATCGGGGGTTTTCCATTCCTTGGAAGAGTCGCGTTTCTTGACCTTGAATTGATGGTTCTTCAGGTCTTGTTCGGCCATGTCGGCCCAGGAGCGGGAGGAGAATTTTTGATTGGGTCCCAATATCTCAACCGCCATCCGGAGGATCACTTCCCGGGAAGGGTCGGAAAAACGCCCGACCTCGTCCACTTCCTGGTCGGCGGACAGCCGCAGGTAGTTCCACTTGGCCGGAACAGGAAAGGCAAAGCCATATTCGGCCTTGATGAATTCCCCGTTCACCAGTCCCCCATCCACGGCGGGAGGCAGGGGAAATTGGTTCTCAAGCATTTGAGGCTTGG
Organism: uncultured bacterium; assembly: GCA_964560635.1. GTDB lineage: Bacteria > Oederibacteriota > Muellerivitia > Muellerivitales > Muellerivitaceae > CAZLND01. The sequence continues at coordinate 3,421 of CAZLND010000279.1, forward strand.
ACTTGCAACCCGCGAGGAGCAGGAACAAAAGAGTTAATAAGCCGAGATACTTTTTCATGTCATCCTGAGCGAAGCGAAGGATCTTTGTTTGCCTTTAATCCCCACGCCAAGCTCAAATCCTCCAGATTTGGATTTACTGCCTTGATCAAATCGAGCTTCTTGCTTCGAATCCATCTCTTTATTCGTTTTTCTCCCGAGATGGCCGCAATAACGTCCGTGGTTTCTTCAGCATAAAACAATCGATCGATTTTATGCCGCTTTGTAAATCC
>CAZLND010000280.1:0-3688 GCA_964560635.1 uncultured bacterium
TACATAGGGGAAGTTCCCTATGAACGCAGTTCGCGGGAACGGGCTTTTTTATTTCCCCTTTTCGAAGATAATTGTCCCATGTCCTCTCGCTCCCGCTCATCGCAACTCTTCCCGCTCCCCGAAAAAATCCTGTTGGTCCTCCTCTTTATCTGGTTAGCTTTGCTCTTCAGTCATTACTTCTCCTTTCATAACAGTCTGGCCACCCCCACCCTCTTCCGAGCTTTCTTCGACCTTCGCCAAACTAACGGTTCCAAGCTCTGGGCCAACAGCTTGGGTTCCTTGAAGATCCTTTGTTGTGTTCTCTTGGTTTTTTATACCCTATGGAGTTTGGGTCGTAGGCTTTTCCGATGGTTGGGATTATCGTTGGAAAACCCAATGCTGCGTTTTTGCCTGGAAGCGGCCTTGGGTATCCTCTTTTTCAATGGTTTATGGTTGGGTCTGGGTTTGAACCTGCTTTGGGTCGGGCCCCTGTTGTTGAGCTTGTGGCTTCTTTTCTTGGGAGCCGCTTTGTGGGACCTTCTTCGGAACATTAAGAAATTCCCCGTGTTCCCCCGCGTCCAATGGCCTGGCCCCCTCTATGGGACCTTGGGTATCCTGGGGGCTTTGGACTTGATCTTCTCCCTGGTCCAAGGCTTGTCGCCGGAAACCTATTACGACAGCCTGGTCTATCACCTGGCCACCCTTCGTTTTTGGGAATTCCACCATGGCATCACGGATTTTCACACCAACCTTTATTCCTATTATCCCTTTGGGGCCGAGCTTTATTTTTTCAATGGACTCCTTCTTCAAGGAAGCGAGGCCGCCAAGGTCCTGAATGTCCTGGTCAGCGGCTTGTTGGCCTTTGCCGTAGTGGGATGGGCCCAAAAGGAAGGGGCGACGAATGAACGTTGGATCGCTTGGGCCATGGTGTTGGCCTTTCCCCTGGTTTCGGCCGCGGTTTGGACCACCCAAACAGACGTCTTCCTAGCCTTTTTTCTGGTCCTTTTCTTTTTCGCCCTGACCCAGTTCATCCAGGAAAAGGGAGACCGGCGCTGGGCCCTGGTGGCGGGTCTGATGGGCGGTGGGGCTTTGACGGTGAAATACACCGCGGTCTTCGGGATCGTGGCTGTCCTGGTGGCCTTGGCTTTCACCCAAAGGGAAATGTTCCGGGTGAAGTATTGGCCCCGATGGGGCATCCTCAAAGCCGCTTTAGTTCTTTCGGCGGCGCCTTGGTTCCTGAAGAACTATCTCTATACGGGGGATCCGGTCTATCCCTATCTCTCTTCCTGGTTCGGGGGAATGGTCCTTCCCGCTGGCCAGATAACTCAGCTGATGTGGGATCATGACCGGGCTTTCCTGGGGGACGCCTCGGTCTTTCAATGGCTGACGAAGGTCCTTACCCGCGATCTGGACAAGACCATCGCCCCGCTCCTTTTGGGTTTCCTTCCCTTTTTTCTTTGGCCCGGCAAAAGACGGCCGGGGACCCTTTTCTTGACCTTTCTGGTGGGGGCTTGGTTGTTGGAGGGGTTCCTGGTCTCCCATCAATCCCGGCTCTTGATCCCGGCTTTCGTGACCGCTTTTCTCACGATGGTCCTGATCCTGACCGATCTCAAGAATGAGAAAGCCAGCCGGGCTTGGGCTTGGGCGGTCCTTTTGTTCGGTCTTTTCGGGTTCCTGGCCCTAAGCCGGGTGAGCGTGGTCTTTTATCACGGCGACCGCGTTCTCCTGGGCAAGGAAGACCGGAAAGAGTACCTGTTGAACAATATTCAAACCGCTTCCCATTTCTCCTTGGCCCAGGCCGTGGGCGACCTCTTTCCGCCCTCGGACCGACTTTTGATCGCGGGTGACGCCCGGGGCTTCTATTACCCGCGGGATTTCATCACCAATAGCGCCTTTGACGAACAGGTCCTGGCCCTTTTGGCCCGCCAAGAGAAAGACGGGGCGGGCATCGGCCGACGCCTTCGGGAAATGGGCGTGGACGACCTGGTGGTCTTGGGCGAAGAGGGTATGCGGCTCTCGAAGCAGTATGACCACTACCACCTGACAGAAACCGAATGGGGCAAATTGGAGGAATTCATTCAGACCTGCGCCGAACCCGTTTATCTGAAAGACAAGGATGCCATTTATCGGCTCCTGCCGGAGCCCATCGTTCGAAAAGGGCGGGTCCCCGATCTTTTGTTCTGGTTCCGGAACCTTCCGGCCCCTACATAATCCGGGCCTGGACCGGTCTTTTCGATTATCATAAAGGCCGAATCTCATCCTAGGGAGGGTTCAGTGGCGGTCCCAACCATCGTGATCATCCTGGCGGCGGGCGACAGCACGCGCATGAATTCCAAGACCCCCAAAGTGCTCCATCCCGTGGCGGGACTTCCCATGATCGACTACGCCCTTAAGAACGCCGAGTCCCTCTCGCCCGCGAAGGTCTTTGTGGTGGTGGGCGCCGGGTCGGAAGACGTCACTTCCCATGTGGGCAAAAGAGCGGTCTGTATCCTCCAGAAAAAAAGGCTGGGTACGGGCCACGCGGTCCAACAGGTGCTCCCCAAACTTAAGTCCTTCAAGGGCAATATCCTCATCCTTTACGCCGACGCTTGTCTTATCCGTCCCCAAACCGTGCAGGCCCTCCGCCAGTTCCATCTTCTCCAGGACGCTTCCGCCACCCTTTTGACGGCCCGGGTCGAGGATCCTTTCGGTTACGGGCGTATCGTCCGGGGCGCCGGCGGGGAAGTGGAACGTATCGTGGAAGAGATGGATACCACGGCCGAAGAACGACATATCAACGAGATCAACGGCGGGGTCTATTGCTTCAAGGCCAAGACCCTGGTGGAAGCCCTTAAGGGGTTGAACCCGGACAACTCCACGAAAGAATTCTATCTGACGGACAGCGTCCAGAAGGTCCTGGCCCTGGGTGAAAAAGTCCATGCCCTGATGGTGCCGGACCGGGCGGAAATATTGGGCATCAACAACCGCGTCCAATTGGCCCAAGCCCATGGTTTGCTCAGCCTTCGGCGCGTCACCGAGCACCAACGTGACGGGGTCACCTTCCTGAACCCCGAGACCGTTGAGATCGGTCCGGAGGTCGTGATCGGGAGGGATACGATCGTGGAAGGGAATGTCAAACTTTTGGGGAAGACCGTTATCGGCGAGGATTGCCGCGTCGAATCGGGCAGCGTGCTGGATTCGGCCCAATTGGGCCGGGGCGTGGTGGTCCGTTCCTCCCGCGTCATGGACAGCCGTTTGGGGGACGGGTGCGACGCCGGGCCTTTCGCCCATATCCGGGGCGGTTGCGTCTTGGACAAAAAGGTCCATGTGGGCACCAACGCCGAACTGAAGAACTCCAAGCTCGCCGGCGGTAGCAAGGTGGGGCATTTCTCTTACGTGGGGGACGCCACCTTGGGCAAGGACGTCAATGTGGGAGCGGGCTGCGTGTTCGCCAACTTTGATGGCAAGAATAAACACAAGAGTTGGGTGGGCGACAAGGTCTTTTTGGGAAGCAACTCCACCCTCGTGGCGCCCGTCCACGTCGGGGCCAAGGCCGTCATCGGGGCCGGGTCGGTGGTGACCAAGGACGTGCCCGCGGGTGTGACCGTGGTCGGTGTACCGGCCAAACCATTGAAAATAAAGTAACAGGTCATTGCGAGGAGTGCCCCGCGAATAGCGGGGCGCTTACGACAAGCTTGCGGTATTTGGCCTTTGGCCAAACAAGATCGGA
>CAZLND010000281.1:0-1401 GCA_964560635.1 uncultured bacterium
AGTGGCCCGGGGGGGCAGAGTCATATCCCTCGGTATCTGGATGTCCGAGAGCGATGAGATGTTGGTATTGTTCAAACCTAATTGGGCCTGGGTGATGACCAGCGGCTGACCGGGTACATTGGAAACGGTATTGATGGCGTTCTGGGTGTAACTAACGGTGGCATTGAACCCCTGGACCCGGCCGCCGTTCTGGTCGACCAAAAAACCGGCGCTGTCGAAGCTCAGATTGCCCGCGCGGGTCAAGTAGCTTTGGTTCCCTTGCTTGGTCACGAAGAAACCATCCCCTTGGATGGAAATATCGGTGGCAATACCCGTGGTCATCGTCGACCCGTGGGCGAAAAGGGTTTGGATGGAGGCGACCCTCGTTCCCCGTCCGACCTGGATGGGGTTCACGCCGCCCAAACCCGCGGCGGGATTGTCCGAGGTGCCGTTCGAAAGGCTTTGGCTGAATTGATCGGCGAATTCCACCCGGCTGCCCTTATATGCCACCGTGTTGGTATTGGCGATGTTGTTACCGATCACGTCCAGCCAAGTGCTGTCGGATTGGAGGCCTGATATGGAACTGAACATCGCCCGAAGGCTCATGAAGCTTCCACCCTAAAGGGAATGGGTCGTTGAAAAGGTGTCGAAACGCACTACTCCGCTATTCCCTAACGGTTTTTTTCTTTAAAACATGAGGTTTTTCAAAAGATTCGGGGTTCTCTTTTTTGATTGTGGATAACCCAGGTTGATAAAAGCCGTTATATTCCAACGTTTTGAACCGGTTCTTTGTGGAAGGGCTAAAAACACGATGAGGGTTCGAAAAAAGACAAAAAAATACCGGCTCCCATGGAAGGAGCCGGTATCGTTCGAGGAAGGATATGAACCGGGTTAGTTGGTGGCGACGGTCACTTTCGTGCGGTACTTGGGCCCTACTTGCACCGTGCCCGCGCAATTGTTGGAACCGCATTGGCACTTGAACTCATAGGTCCAGTTCCCCACGTCGTCGGTCTGGCGGTAGTCCCAGCTGATCTCCTCGCCGCTGGGGATATCGCGCATGGCGACCAAGACGATGCCATTGACCACTTTGGCGCTGGGGTCACAGGCATGGTTGACGAAACAAAGGGGATCACAGCCATTCTCGTAATCGTGGAGCATGATGAAACCCGGATAGATGTACATGGCATGGTCGATGTTCAATTTGTCCGCCGGGACGGTCTTGGTGAGGGTCTCGACTTCTTCCTCAGGGATCACGATGCCCCCGAAAACGCCGACGACTTCACCTTCTTTGATATGCCGGTTCGAATAGACCCCGGTTCCTTCCATCCCGCTCTTCTTCACTTCCACAGCGTCGCTGACCCAAGGCTTGATCCTCATCGGTTTTATTAAACCATCCTTTTAACAGTGTGCGTAGGACCAGTG
>CAZLND010000281.1:1501-3664 GCA_964560635.1 uncultured bacterium
ATATGACAGCTGCCCAAACCCCTCTTGGCCAAGTACTGCTGGTGGTAATCCTCGGCTATCCAAAAAGGGGCAGCGGGAACGATCTGGGTCACGATGGGGCTCTTGTAACCGGTCTTTTGGAGTTTTTCCATCGAAGCCTTGGCGACTTTTTCCTGTTCGGGTGAATGGAAAAAGACGGCCGAGCGGTATTGGGTGCCGATATCGGGCCCTTGCCGGTTCAAGCTCGTGGGATTGTGGGAATGCCAAAAGACATCCAGGAGTTTGTCATAGGAAATTTGCTTGGGATCGTATTCCACCTGAACCACTTCCGCGTGGCCCGTGCGCCCGGTGCAAACATCCTTGTAAGTGGGGTTGTTCATGAGACCGCCCTCATAACCCACGGCGGTCGCCGTGACCCCCTTCAATTGGCGGAAGGTCTCCTCCACGCCCCAAAAACATCCCGCTCCGAAAGTCGCTTTTTCCATGATTCCCCTCCCGATCATTTCCCGTTATTACGGCCGACGGTCCCGCAAAGTAACGTCACTTGAATATTAATAGCTTGATCACCCAGCGATTGGAAGGGGTCGTCACCTCAAGGTAATAAAGCCCGTTGGACGCCCGTCCCCCTTTGAAGTTATTGACCTCGAGGTCGTAAAGGAAGGTTCCCTGGGGCACCGAGCGGATATTGTCTTCATAAACCTTCCGGAAAGCGGTGGTATAGACCTTGATCCCCACGTGATCCTGGGCCTGATTGAAAGCTATCTGAAGGTTGGCCGGGCCATCCCCCCGGATGGGATTCGGATAGAAGATGGGGCGCGGATTGCCCAAGACCACCGTAACAGCGGTAGTTTTAGGGTTCGCCAAACCGTTGTAGATCAATTGGGCGTTATTGGTCATTACGGGCGGTTGGGGATCGCTGCCCACTTGGGTCTGATAGGAGATGATATAAGTCCCGGGATTCAGTGGCGCGAAACTCCAACTCAAAGTAGCGGTCGAGTGATTCCAGTAAGAGATCACCCCTCCCGGTGGCGTGGACCCAAAACCCACAAAACTCAAGGGAGCGGGCAAAACATCAGTGACCACCACGTTCGTCACGGGACCCCCGCTGACGACCAGGGTGATCGTGTAGGTGATGAGGTCGTTGGGATTGGCCGACGCCACGGAGGAGGTTTTGGAGATGTTGGCCCCTGCCGTCGGGGTCCAGGTGGGAGTTCCGGTCGAGGTCATCGTCCAAGTCGAGGTGAACGACTCGGTGGGACTGGGTGTCATGGTCTTGGTCGAGGTTGCCGTGGATGAGACAGTGGCGGTTCCGGTCCAGGTGGAGGTAGGGGTGGAGCTGAAACTGGGGGTTGGGCTGTTCGTCGAGGTAAAGCTCGATGTAAAACTGGGAGTTCCGGTGGAAGTCATGGAATAAGTAGGTGTCAAACTGTCAGTAGCGGTGGGGGTGAAGGAAAAAGTGGGGGTAGGAGAAGGGCTCAAGGTCCCGGTTAAGGTAAAACTAGGCGTCATGGTGTTCGTCGGAGTGGGGGTGGAAGTCGAAGTCCAGGTCGGCGTGTAACTATTAGTAGGGGTGAAGGTGAACGTGGATGTACCGGTAAAAGTGGGGGTCGAACTATTGGTGGGGGTAAAGCTGTTGGTAAAGCTGTTGGTGCTAGTGAAGGTAAAGGTCGGGGTCCCCGTCCACGTTAGCGTGGGCGTGTTGGTGAAAGTCGGACTATCCGTTGGAGTGTTCGTAAATGTGGGCGTCCCACTATTGGTAGGTGTGTAAGTGATGGTGGGACTATTGGTCGGGGTGAAGGTCGAGGTAACGGTTGGACTGTTGGTTGGGGTATAGGTATCGACCGCTCCCGGGCAAAAATTAGCGACGATCGGTTCATACCAGTTAGGGGCATAAGTGACCGCCACACTCGCGCCGTTGGCGGGAAAGTACCATGAGCTGGCGGGGTAGATATAAGCCAGCGTATTGTTCACCAACGGAGAGGTTTGATAAACAATGGCGAATTGGTTGGCGGGGCCCGCCCCATAAATATATCCAAGCCAATAATCCCCCGCTGTCACCGGAGTGTTGGCGACCTGACAAACATTCCACCCGGCGACCGTGGGCTGAGCGATCGATTGGGCCAGGAGCGTTCCCAGTTGGGTGGTCGAGGCGTTGTTACTGTAAATAGCCGTTTCCACAAAATA
>CAZLND010000282.1:0-3630 GCA_964560635.1 uncultured bacterium
TCTTTTGCAAGAACCAGGAACGACTTTCGGCGCGACCTCAGGGCCCACCCTTTACGAAAAACTGGCCCAAAAGTTCCCATCCTCTGGCACCCACCCGCTTTCCGAAGCGGCTGTTTCGTCCTTCGTGGAACAAGGTTTCGGTAAAAGCTCCCTTCAATCGACCCGCATCGATGCCCATGTACCCCTCTACAATTTTTCCCAGCTATTCAACACCTTCATCCTTTTCCAATCGGACAACGAGATGTATATCGCCGACCAACACACCGTCCACGAACGACTGAACTATGAAAGGTTCATGAAGGCCGTACGGGAGAAAAAATTGGAGGTTCAGCCCCTCTTGGTCCCGGTCACGGTGGAACTCAGCGCGAAAGAAGCCCAAGTCCTCAAGAACAACATGGAAACCTTGCTGGAATTGGGATTGGAAGCGGCCCCCTTCGGCGGGAACACCTTCCTCATCCGGAGTGTTCCGGCTGACCTAGCGGGAAAGAACATCGTTGCTCTAGTGAAGGACTTGGTGGATGACCTAGCCGCCCAGGATGCCTCCGGGGTCAAGAGCACCAACCGTCTGGACGCCACCCGGGAAAGGGCGGCCACCTTCATGTCCTGCCTGAGCGCGGTCATGGCGGGAGACCGTTTGAATGAGTAACAAATGAGACGGCTCATCGACCAAATGCGCGAGGCCAATCTTCCTTTTACCTGCCCCCATGGCCGGCCCACCATCATGTCCATCCCTCTTTCCGAGCTTTACCGCCGCTTCGACAGACATTGATCCACCGCAGAGACGCAGAGACCGCAGAATGAGTCAAAACACGAAATAGGCACCATTTAATGAAAAACAGAAAAGCTCCCCATCTTCCTCTCTGCGACCTCTGCGCCTCTGCGGTAAATTCCGATGTTTAAAATACCTATCATTGTCGGGCCCACAGGCGTCGGAAAATCCGAAGTCGCTTATCAATTGGCCCTTCGCCTCCATGCCGAGATCATTTCCGCCGACGCCTTCCAGGTCTATTCGGGCATGGAAGTGGGAACGGCCCAACCCCCGGCCGAATGGCAAAAGAAGGTCCCCCACCATTTGACCGGGGTCCGCAAACCGGGATCGAATTGGAACGCTGTCGAATTCGCCCGGGAGGCCAGAAAGATCATCGAAGATAAGACCTTGACGGGCCAAAAGCTCCTCATTGTTGGCGGGGCGGGCTTTTATCTTAAGACCCTGGTTTCGGGCCCGCCGGAAGGGGAGGCGCCCAACTCGGAGATCCGCGCCGAGGTCCAATCCAAAGTTCGGGAACTGGGGAACGAAAAAGCCCACGAATGGCTCGCCAGCCTTGACCCTCAAGCGGCCAAACGCCTCCATGTCAACGACACCATGCGAATCTCCCGGGCCTTGGAAAAAACTTATAACCGAAAAATTTCAACCACTCCAAAAGAACATAGGGATCCAGACTTCAAACCCCTGGGCGCGGACAATGTCCTTTTCGTCGGCTTGGAACGCTCCCGGGAAAACCTGGACCGCTTGCTTCAAGATCGCTCCGAAGCCATATGGAAAGGTGGCCTGTTGGAAGAAACCCGGAAACTATTGGACGACAAGCTATCGGCGACCAACCCCCTTTGGGGAGCCATTGGGTACATGGAAGCGGCTGCCTTCATCCGGGGAGAGATGACCCGATCGGAAGCCATCGAAAAAATATTCCGCCGAAGCCGCCAATATGCTAAAAGACAGTGGACTTGGTTCAAACATCAGCATCAGGTGGATTGGGTGAACCTGGATGATTTTCCCGATATTGGGTCGGCTGTCGACGAATTGGAAAAGCGATTTTTTTGAAACAATATTTTTACCACCAAGACACTAAGTCTCCAAGTAAACCAAATGTGATAATGGTTTAAACATACAATCCTTGTCCTTCTTGGTGTCTTGGTGTCTTAGTGGTTCAATAGACTTTTTGAGGTGTTAAATGCAAAATATCCGTATCCGGGTCGCGGGAATATTGGTCAAGGACAGCCAGATCCTGCTCGTGCGCCATGAAAAAGACGGAAAAAGTTACTGGCTGATACCCGGCGGGGGAGTGGACTTCGGGGAAACGGTCGAGGAAGCCCTTGTCCGCGAGTACCAGGAAGAAGTGGGTCTCAAGATCAAGGTCGGAAAACTGGTCCTCGTCCACGATTCCATCCCGCCCAACCGGCACCGGCAGGTGCTCAACCTTTACTTCCTGGTGACCGCCGAGAATTTCGAGATTAAAGTCACACAGGACGCGGTCCTAAAAGGGGCTGATTTCCACCCCTTAAGCGAATTCCCCAATAAGCAGGTGAACCCGGACGTGAAAACCGAGATACTCGCGGGTATCGCCAACCAATGGTCCGAAAGCTGTCGTTATCTTGGTAACGAATGGAAGGACTGACCACCCGGCTGCAATAAAACTAAACGAAAACAGGGTTTTGCGGACATTGCAAGGCCTTCAGGCCTCTGATAACATATGGTCCCGACCCACTCTGAAAGGCGGTTTTATTTTGAAATATCTTATTGTTTTGTTCCTTCTCTTCATCGGCTGTGGTTCTAAACCCCCGACCGTCACCGAAGTCCCCGAAACATTGACCCTCTCCACTGGCAGTGGCTCCGCAACCCTCAATAACACCGATTCCAAAGGCGGCTCTTGGTCCCAAACGGTCAACTTTTCATCCGGCGTTACCTACACCATGTCCGTTTATCCGGGCTCGACCGGCAATTTCTCGGTCACTTTCGGGAGCCCCACCGCCTTCAACTACACCTTCGGAACGGCTTCGGGAACGGTGGCCTCGACCTCAACTTACACGAGCCCCAACGTCAATTTTTGACGGCCAATCTTCCAAATAGCGGAATTTGTTGATATTGCGTAGGTTTTAGAGGTCTGTTACCATAACCTCCCTATGAAACCAACGGTTTCCTCCGCTCCAGCGTCATCCCAAGCCCCTAAAAACAATACCCTCTTGTACCTTTTACTCGGCCTTTTCGGCTTTGGTTTCGTCGGTCTTTTTGTCGTCGTCCTATTGGTCCATCACATGGTTTCTAAAGCCACCGGGACCACGCTTTTAAACAACTCCAGCGAGATCACCCTCATCGAGATCCAGGGACCCATCTACGACAGCGACGATGTCGTTCGCCGCATCCGCAAATTCGAGAAAAGCTCCAAAACCGCCATGCTCCTCCGGCTCAACAGCCCGGGCGGGGCCGTAGCCCCGTCCCAGGAGATCTACACTGAAATTTTGAACGCCCGGAAGGAAAAAAAGATCATCGTGGCCAGCATGTCGAGCCTGGCGGCCTCGGGCGCTTACTACATCGCGGCGGCCTGTGACAAGATCATGGCCGATCCGGGTACCTTGACCGGCTCCATCGGGGTCATCGCGGAATTCCCCGACGCCTCGGGCCTCCTGAAGAAATTCGGACTGAATTTTCAAACGATCAAAAGCGGCAAGTTCAAGGATACGGGCGCTTTCAACCGCCCCATGAGCCCCCAGGAAAGGGAATACCTCCAAGGGACCATCAATGAAGTATTCCAACAATTCGTGGATTCGGTCGTTCAAGGTCGCCGGAGCGCCTTGAGTGAAAAGCTGGCCGCCCGAATGCACATCAAGGCCTCGAAGGTGACCTACCAACAGATC
>CAZLND010000283.1:0-3624 GCA_964560635.1 uncultured bacterium
CCTCGAAAGTCCTTCTTTGAGACTCCCTGCCCGCCTGCTAATATGCTCGACTTACATATGGAAAACGCCCTTCACATCGAAAATTTATGTAAAAGTTACAAACGGCAAGTACGCAAACCCGGTCTGCTGGGTGCCGCCCGAAGTCTCTTTTCGAGCCAAACGGAGGAGATACCGGCCGTCCAGAACCTTTCCTTCTCCATCCAAAGGGGTGAGCGGGTGGGCCTCATCGGCGAGAACGGCGCGGGAAAGTCGACCACTTTGAAGATGCTCACCGGCATCATCGTGCCCACCGGCGGCAACCTCGAAGTGCTGGGCCGGGTACCCTGGAAAGAAAGGCGCCAGTTGGCGCTCAATATCGGAGTGGTCTTCGGACAAAGGCCCCAGCTTCTTTGGGACATCCCGGTTCGCGAGACCTTCCGGCTCTTGAAGACCATGTACCGCATCCCCGATGAGGTCTATCAGGTCACCTATAACGAAGCGGTCAAAAGGCTGAGCCTGGAGCCCCTCTTGGCCGTTCCCGTGCGCCAGCTTTCCTTGGGCCAACGGATGCGCTGTGACCTGGCGGCCGCCCTGTTGCACGCCCCGGCCATCGCTTTTTTGGATGAGCCCACTATCGGCCTGGACCTGTCGGTCAAGGAGCAGGTGCGCGAGTTCATCGCTGACATGCAAAAAAGGTTCGGCACCACCCTTCTCATCACCACCCACGACTTGAAGGACATTACCGAGACTTGCGACCGTCTCCTGCTTTTGGACAAGGGGAAATTGCTCTTCGACGGTTCCATCCAGGCCTTCGAGCAAAAATATGCCAGCGATCGGCGCATCGTGTTGGAGATCCACAAGCCCATGGACACCTCGGAGAAGACAGCGCTGGCCGCCGAGTTGAAGAAGCTCGGGGGTTCCCTGAAGGAAGCCGAGGGTCACCGGATCGTGGTCGAGCATCAGGACGAAAGCGCCGCCCCCGCCCTCACTCAGCTATTGCTCAGCCGCTTGCCGGTAGTGGACCTGAACCTGGAAAAGACCGACATCGAGACCATCGTGACCCGCATCTATCGCCAGCCTTCGCCACCTTGAAAACATTACTGGTTGCGAAGATCATCCCCCGAAGCCTTGGCATAGGGGGACCGGATATGACCTCCCAGCTTCGGCTGGCAGGGCAACTAAAATTAATTTATTTGGAACACTGACCATGCGTCCCCTCCAGGCCCAATTGAACCTCACCGAAAGTCTTCAAAGCTACCGATCACTCCTGGTCCGCTCTCTCAAGGCCAGCTTTGCTTACCGGGGAACCACCGTCACGGCCCTGATAACATCAGGTGTCGTTTATGCCATCCCCATGCTGGTCTGGCGCCAGGTCTATTCCCAGAATCCTGAGGGCATCTCCATCCCGCGGGCCAAGATGTTCCCCTATCTATTGATGGCTTACTGCGTCAGCTACGCCTTGTCCGTGGGCATCGAATGGCGGGTCGGGAGCCGCATCCGCTCGGGCTTGATCGCTACCGACCTCTTGAAACCCATGGACTTCCAATTGTCCCAGGCCATCCAATGCCTGAGCGATTGCCTCTTCAATGGGACCTTGGGCCTGCTGGTCTTCGTTTGCGGCTACCTTTTCTTGGGGCGGGACGTATTCCCGGCCAGTTGGGAAGCCTTCGGGCTCTTTCTGCCGAGTTTCATCCTGGCTTTTTTTGTCATGTACGGCATTTGCTTCATCTTCGTGCAAGGCATCTTCTACACTTACGCCTTTTACGGTGTTCTGACCGCCCGGGGCTCCCTACACTTGACCTTTTCGGGCATCTCCGCTCCCCTGACCCTCTATCCGCCCTTCCTCAAGACCATCGCGGACTGGCTTCCCTTCAAGCACACCATTTACACCCCCATTGCCATCTATATGGGATGGGCGCAAGGCTCAGAAGCCCTTCTACTACTTGGGCAACAAGCCGCCTGGACACTGGGTCTGTTCCTCGTGGGACGTTTCTTGATGAACAAGGCTTTGAAACAACTGGAAGTGCAAGGTGGGTAAAGGCAGCTGATAGCCTTTAGCTGTTAGCCGATAGCTACCAGCCATCCGCTAATCGCTCACAAGTTTATTGGAATGGACAACTATTCATTCCGGGAGTTGAACCAAATGGAAAAACTGAAGTTGTACTGGCTGGCCTTCAACGTATCCCTTCAGGCCAAGTTCGAGTACCGGGTGGATTTCATACTGGGCGTGGTGACCGCCTGCATGAAGCAATTGTCCTCCCTGGCTTTCCTTTGGGTCATCTTCCACCAAACCCCAGGCCTGAATGGCTGGACGGCGGACGAGGTCATCCTTTTATTCGGCATGTGCTCGGCGGCCCTGGGCCTTTCGGAGCTTTTCTTCAACCACATCTGGATGGTGCCCTCTTATATCGTGATGGGTGACCTGGACCGGCTTTTGACCTACCCGGTCGATTCCCTTTATTTCCTCTTGGTGACCCGGCCCGAACTGCATTCCTTCGGCAATGTGGGCGTGGGTCTCACTCTTTCCTTTATCTCGCTATCGCGCTTGCATGCCCCTGGATACGCTTGGGTGCTGGCCTTGCTCCTGATCGTGGTGGGATGCCTTATCTATACCGCGGCGCTGGTCATCTTCAGCTCTATTTCCTTTAAGTTCATCGGCCCCACTTCCATGCACCTCATGATCCCCCACAGTCTCCTGCAGGCCACCCAATATCCTTTGAGCATCTACCCGGGATGGATCCAGTACTTCCTTCTTTTCATCCTGCCTTACGGCGTTTTCCACTATGTCCCCGTAGGCGTCCTTTTCGGCAAAGGACTGGAACCCTGGTTCATCCTGGCCGCTCCCCTAGCCGTCCTGCTTTTTCTTTTGGAAGCCCGCCTCGTATGGCAATGGGGCATCAACCAATACGAAAGCACCGGGTCCTGATCCCTTAGTAGCGCGAAGCACACTAAGGGGGTCAGTAAAAAGAAAAAGCCCTGTAGCAGTTCTAAGAACGCTACAGGGCTGCCCAATGCTAAATACCAAAACCCATATTCGTTGCTAAATACCGATCATCTATAAGGTGAAGAGGTGGCCGCCTGTCCCGGGCGGTTTCTTTCTCCACAACCTCTAGACGGGGTTGGTGGAATTTAATCCAAAAAAATCCTAAAAAGAACCGGGGGATAGGGCTAAAAGAGGGACTCAACTAAAAGGCTTTATTGTTTGAAATGACCCAGCCAATCCTTCAACTTATCATTCTGAGGGTCCATTTCCATGACCTTGCGGTAGGACGAAAGGGACTCGTCAAAATAAAGCTTACCCAAACGCATCCAAGCCATCTCGAAATTGGGGTCCTTTTGGACCACCTTGAGATAAAGATCCAAAGCTTCTTGTTTCAATCCCAGGGACAGTTTTTTCTCCGCATTGTCGAATAGCTCCTTCGCCGTCAATTGATCGTCGGGGGTCAATTTGAAATTCATGGTCACGGCCGCTTCCCCAGTGACCGGGACAGACTGCAAGTTACCAAGGGGAGGAGCCATCCCAAAGCCATTGGGAGCCGCCATCTTGTCTTTCTTCCCTTTATCCTCCGAGGGAAAAACAATGGAAAGGGAGACTCGCTGCATGTTCCCCAGGTCCCCCAAGAAAGAGAAGGCGTAGTCCATTTG
>CAZLND010000284.1:0-3610 GCA_964560635.1 uncultured bacterium
CCTACGCCCAGAACCGGGCGGGGACCAACGAAACCGCATCGGCTGGGATCACCTTCTTCATGATGACCAGCCCAACCCCCACGGATACTCCTAGCAACACGACCACGAATACCCCGACCAACACTCCGACCAATAGCGCAAGCAATAGTCCGACCAATACTCCCACGAATACGCCAACGAATAGCCCGACGAATACCTCTACATTCTCACCCACCAACACGCCGACGTTGACGACGACCAACACGCCCACTTCGACGGCCACCAAAACCCCGACGAATACGCCCACCAGCACTTTCACGAACACCCCAACCAGCACCATTACTTACACCCCGACGAACACCTTCACCCCGGGCATGTGCGGAACGACCCCGAAACTGGACCTGAAGGTGCGGCAGGTCAACTGCTCGTTGAACCAATGGGATTGGAGATTCCAGGTCTACAATTATGACTCCAACCCAGTGACCCTTTCTGACTTGGAGATCCGCGCCTGGATCAACGATCCGACGGCTTCCATGTGCGCGACCATCGCCTATGCTGGTGCCGTTTACAACGGACCCAGCAGCTTTATCTCCTCGAGTTTGTCCGCGAACGCAGGGGCCCTTTCAGTCGGGCCCTGTGTGGCTCCTGCCAGCCGTCAGGCCAATTGGCAGGTCATGATCGATGGTCAATCAGGTGTTTCCATCCCGCCGAATGTCGGTGAATGGGTGGATGTCATCTTGAGCGTTCATCGGTGCGATTTCTCGAATTTCAGCGTTTCCACGGACGATTTCAGCCAGATGCCCGCCGCCCAGACGGGTGGCTGCCTGGATCAGACTTGGAATACGGGTTCTTTTGTTTATCCGGACGACATCTATTACGCCCTCTACTACAAGGGCACCTTGGTCTCCGAGTGGATCAACTCCACAACCCCCGACCCCAATTCGGGCACCCAGCCGTCCTGCTTGCCGTCGGGTTGCGTAGCGCTGACTAATACTCCTACGAACACACCCACTAATACCCCCACGCAAACCGCCACTAACTCACCGACTAATTCACCCACGGCCACGTCTACCAATAGCGCCACCAAAACGCCAACGGCCACAGCTACCAACACACCCACGGATACCTCGACCGCCACTCCCACGAATACGCCGACGTTGACGCCAACTAACACGGCTACGTCGACGGCTACGGTCACCCCTACCAACACGCCGACGTTGACGCCGACAAACACGGCTACGTCGACGGCCACCAATTCGCCTTCAAATACCCCAACCTCGACCGGGACCACGACCTCGACCAATACCGCCACGAATAGTCCCACGAAAACCCCGACAAACACGCCGACCAACACCCCCACGAATACGCCGACGTTGACGCCCACAAGCACGGCTACGTCGACGCCGACGGCAACCTGCGCGGCGACCCAGATATTTGGTCACGATGTCGCGGGTCTTTATAAGTTCCAGTCCACCGGGCAGGGGTTGAATTCCACACAGTTCACGATGGCCCAACCAGGGATCGTTTCCCAGATCGCGGTCAACGTGGCCCAAGCGGGCGGCCAGATCCGGGTAGCGATTTATGATGATGCCGGGAATGCCCCTAACAGTTTATTGGTTCAATCCAACCCCGTGGCCGCCTCCTCTGGGTGGAACTTCATTCCTGTCCCATCCACGTCTTTGGCGGCTGGGACCTATTGGCTTTCCTGGCAGGCCCAAAACGGAGTGCAAGTCACCAACGATGTCGGCTCGACGAATGTGGAGGCATACAACTCGGTCCAACCCTACGGAGCTTTCCCCGGAACCTATACCACGACCGCCACAGGAAATTGGATTTGGTCCATCTATGCCGTTTATTGCCCGACGGGAGGGAGCAACCCCACCCCCACCCCAACGCCAGTCTGCTTGTCCCAGACCTTCGGCAACCCCTTTACATTGGGAAGTAATGCCACCAATTGGCCCTCGGATGGGAATTCAGTCAATTCATCTAAATACACCTTGACCACCGGAAGTTATTTGACCGGAATGGCTTTGCGGGCGGACGCATCCATTTCCACCATCCGGATGGCGGTCTATTCCAATAACGCAGGAACGCCCCAGTCCCTCTTGGCGGAATCGGTGCCCGTATCCCCGAATGGGGAATGGGTGACCGTTGGGATGCCCAATGTCTACCTCCCGGCTGGAACCTATTGGTTGGCCTTCCAGGCCCAGGCGGGGATCAATGTGGAGTACCAAACGGGTTCCAATGGCGATGAAGCCTTCCGCTCTCCCTTTGCCTATGGCGCGTTCCCGGCCCCCTTTGGAGCCTCCACCTCCGGCAATTCCCATTGGGCCATCGCCGCTATCGTCTGCCCGGGTACCGCGCCCACGGCAACGTCGACCCCAACCAATAGTCCTTCGAATACCCCGACGAATACGCCGACAACAACTCCCACGAAAACGGCGACGAACACCCCTACTGCCACACCTACCAACAGCGCCACCAACAGTCCCACCGCCACGCCCACGAATACGTCGACGTTGACGCCGACGAACACGGCTACGTCGACGGCCACTCCTACGCCTACGGACACGGCCACCCATTCACCGACGAATACGCCCACGAATACGCCCACGATGACACCGACAAGCACGGCTACGTCGACGGCCACGGACACGCCCACGGGCACGGCCACGAATTCGCCTACTGCCACTCCCACCAATAGCCCAACCAAGACCCCTACGGCTACACCGACCAACACACCCACGAACAGTCCGACCAACACGGCTACGTCGACGGCCACGCCGACCCCGACCAACACGGCCACGAACTCACCGACGAATACACCCACGAACACGCCGACGGTGACGCCGACCAGCACGGCTACCGCGACGCCCACGAACACTCCGACCAACACGCCAACGAATACGCCGACGTTGACGCCGACCAACACGGCTACGTCGACGGCTACCTCTTCCCCGACAAATACGGCCACGAACTCACCGACGAATACACCCACGAACACGCCGACGAACACGGCCACGGTGACCCCGACGGACACACCGACCAATACGCCGACCAATAGCCCCACCAAAACACCGACAGCCACACCGACGAATACGCCTACCAATAGTCCGACTACTACTCCCGCGAACACGGCTACACTAACCCCGACGAGCACGACCACCGATTCGCCGACGAACACACCCACCAACACTCCGACTATCACTCCGACAAGTACGGCTACGAATACCCCTACTGCCACGGCTACCAATAGCCCGACCACCACGCCGACGCCCACGTCTACCAACAGCGCTACCAATAGTCCGACCTCCACACCCACGAATACGCCGACGTTGACGCCGACCAACACGGCTACGTCGACGGCTACCCCGACCCCGACTAGCACGGCCACCAACTCGCCGACAAACACGCCCACGAACACGCCGACATTGACGCCGACAAGCACGGCCTCGAATACACCTACCGCCACTCCTACCAACAGTCCGACCAAGACCCCGACGGCTTCCCCAACGAATACGGCTACGAATAGTCCGACCAACACCCCCACCAATACGCCGACGTTGACGCCGACAAACACGGCTACGTCAACGGCTACTCCGACACCTACGAGTACCTCGACCCAGTCACC
>CAZLND010000285.1:0-3584 GCA_964560635.1 uncultured bacterium
GCATGCATCGGCCCTGGGACGGCGACCGGTACCTCAAGCTGTTCGAGAAGGTCCTGAAGGCCAAGGAAAAGCGGATGGACGGGATCAAGCCCGCGATGGACCCCAAGGCCGACAAGAAATAATCCCGCTGTAGTTTTTCCTTTACCCATCCAAAGATGTCGCTATTGCGCGGCCCTTTTTTCATGGGCCCAGCGTCCAATGAGGACCATCCCTGTTGAGGGGAAAATGCTGGACTCCCCCACGGGCTGTGTTACACTAATCCCCCTAATCACGAGGTTTTCCCCGATTTTCGCGTTTCCTCGGTTTTCCAACCGGGGTTTTTTTTTGTGGGTGGGAAATGGCGGGCTTTACCGTTTTACCGGCCTTGCCACGGAATTCGTGAAAGATGCAAAGGAGTCTTGGATTGCTTAATTTTCTATTAGGACTTTTCTCGAGCGACGTGGCCATCGACCTCGGCACGGCTACGACCCTGGTTTATGTAAAGGGAAGGGGCATCGTTCTTCAAGAACCCTCCCTCGTTGTCGTTCACAAGGCCACCAACCAGATCCTGGCGGTGGGCAACGACGCCAAGCTCATGTTGGGCCGTACACCTGGCTCCATCGTTTCCATCCGCCCCATGAAGGATGGCGTCATCGCCGATTTCGAAGTGACCGAGCGCATGCTTCGCTACTTCATCTCCAAGGTGCATAACCGCCGTTCCCTGATCCGCCCCCGTATCGTGGTGGCTATCCCCTCCGGTTGCACCGAGGTCGAGAAAAGGGCCGTCAAGGACTCCGCCGAGCAGGCAGGCGCTCGTGAGGTCTACCTAGTGGAAGAACCCATGGCCGCGGCCATCGGCGCGGGCATGCCCATCGCCGAGCCCCAAGGCAACATGATCGTGGATATCGGCGGCGGTACCACCGAAGTAGCCGTCATCTCGCTGGGCGACATCGTTTACGGCAAATCCATCCGCACGGCGGGGGACGAGCTGGACGAAGCCATCATCAATTACATCAAAAAGACCTATAACATCCTTATCGGGGAAAGAACGGCCGAGGACATCAAGATCCAGATCGGTTCCGCCTTCCCCTTGGAGCAAGAACTGCGCATGCAGATCAAGGGCCGCGACCTGGTGACCGGCCTTCCCAAGACCATTGAACTGACCTCGGAAGAGATCCGGGGCGCCCTGGAAGAACCCCTTCTTCCCATCATCGAGTGCATCAAACAGACCCTGGAACGAACCCCTCCCGAGCTCGCGGCCGATATCGTGGACCGGGGCATCATCCTGGCGGGGGGAAGCTCCCTCTTGAAGAACCTGGATGAGCGCCTGCGGGACGAGACGGGTGTCCCCGTGAACCTGGCCGACGACCCCACTACGGCGGTCGCCACCGGCGCGGGCCATCTTTTGGACCGTTCCATGGACTTCCTCAAGCGCATTTCCGTTCTCGAGAAAGAATACATCTAAAAGGCGGCTGCCGGCTGTCAGCTGTCAGCTGGTATCCGGTGGTCCATGCTCAAACTTTTCCTTAGAAATCTTTCCAAGGTTTTCCTCGCTGGGCTCCTCTTGGCCTGTCTCTGGCTTTTGGTGCACCGAAGCTCGCACCGCACGTCAGGTCCCACGACCTTCAAGGGTCTCGCTCTTTCCGTTTGGCTCCCGGTCCAAGAATCCATTTCCTGGGTCATCGCCTTGCCCGAGAGCACCCTGAACGCTGTGCGCGAGTTGAAGATCTCCAAACAGGAAGTTCGGCGACTGCAGCTGGAGAACCAAACCCTGCATTTGGAACTTTCGAACCAAAAGTCGCTCGAATCGGAATTGGCCCGCCTGCAAACCATCCTTCAGATCAAATCCAAACTTCCGCACAAGGCCAAGATCGCCCGCATCATCGCCCACGACCCCAGCACCTGGAACAAAAGCTTCGTCATCGACATCGGTGCCGAGGACGGTGTGGCGTCCGGTTCGGCGGTCATCTCCGAGCAGGGCGGCATTGTGGGGCAGGTCCTACAGGTGAACGCCAGGAACTCCACCGTGCTTTTGGTCACCGACACCGACTCCAGCGTTTCTGGGCTTGACCGGCGCTCGAGTGTGACAGGCATCATCCAAGGCACGGGCCGAACTCCTTTGCGATTCGGTTACGTGGAGGCAAGCGATGATGTTCAAAAGGACGATGTCATCGTCTCCTCGGGGTTGGGCGGGGTTTTTCCCAAGGGTTACGCTTTGGGGTCGGTGACCAAGAAGGGGCTCTCGGATAACGGGCTTTCCGCCGAGATCGAGGTGGCCCCGGCGGTCGATTTCGCGGCGCTGGATTACGTGTTCGTCCTTCCGCCCATCAACGTCTTTGAATAAGGCTTCGACTTCGAAAACTTTGGAACTGTGATAAATCAGATGAATTTAGATAAAACCCAAAAAAGAAAGATTTCATCTTCTTTCATCTCATTCATCATAGTTGCATGGGATGTTAAAAAATGAAGATCCCACGCGAGCTATTTTGGGTCCTGGCTGTTCTTTTCCTCCAGCAATTGCCGGGGGTGGCCGGTGGGGGCATTGACCTGCCGCTCATCCTAGTGGCCTTGCTGGGCCTTCGCACCACCGCGACTAAGGCGACCGCCTGGGGTTTTTTCATGGGACTCGCCCAAGACCTCCTTTCGGCGGATTGGATAGGCCCCAATACGGTGGCCAAGACCTTGACCGGCCTGCTTTGCTTCCTTTCTCGCCGCCATATCTACCGTGAGCGGGTCTTGACCCAGACCTTCCTCATCTTTTGCGCCTCGCTTTTCCACCAGCTTTTCATCTGGCTCCTTCTTAAATGGGACGGGTCGGCGCCCCCGGCGGGGGACGCTTTTGCCCTTTGTCTTCGCTCAGTGACCATGACCACCTTGGTGGGGGCGGTTATTTGCTTTTTCGTGGTGCGTTTCCGCCGCCGGCGGTTCGACCCGGCGACAGCATAGGAAAAACCTTTGAACCACCAAGGCACAAAGACACCAAGGACGTCAAAATCATAAGCTCTATGTTAACTTCCTCTTTTCAAAGATTTTCCTTTGGCCGTCTTGGTGCCCTTGGTGCCTTGGTGGTTAAACAGTCGTTGCCTATCGTTTTTAGGAGAATCTCTTGGCTCTAAAGTTCCGGCGCGGGAAATTCGGCGCTTCACCCGAAAAGAAGATGGACGGCCTTTTCGCCGCCATAACGATCGCTTTTACCCTCATCTTCTTCAAACTTTTCTACATGCAGATCCTGAGCTATCCCTACTATCGAAGCCTTTCCAACACCAACAGCCTTCGCCTCATCCCTGAACGGGCGCCCCGGGGCATCATCACGGACCGCAATGGTGAGGTCTTGGCCACCAACGTACCCACCTACTCCCTTTTCCTGGTCCCGGCCGAGTTGAAGACCTACGAAAGCACCTTGGTGCGCCTCAGCCAGATATTGGAAGAACCCTTGGCGGACCTGGAAACCCTGGTCGACGGCCGCCGCCGCACCCGCAAGTTCGAGCCAATCCGCCTGCAGTCCCATTTGGACGACGACACCATCGACAAGATCGAAGAGAACCGGGTCAGCCTGCCGGGCGTTTATGTCCAAATGGAACCGGAGAGGTACTACCCGCACGGGG
>CAZLND010000286.1:0-3580 GCA_964560635.1 uncultured bacterium
AGGACCCCGTCCTTTTCCATGGCCCGGAGGCGAATGACGCCGGTAGTGGTCTCTTCAGTGGAACCGATGATCTCGGAAGCCTGCGCGGCGCGAGCCGAGTGCAGTTCGGAGACTAGGTCGGCGCCGTCGTCCATGGTGATGTTCGGATGGGCGTCCAAGGCGGCGTAAAGATGCTTATAGTAGGTCTTGCGGTCCTCGCCTTTGATGGAGAAGGTCGGGATGCCGTAAACCTTGACCAGGGCCGCGGCCACGTCGTCCTGGGTGGACAGCGGGTTGGAAGCGCAGGCGAAAACGTCCGCGCCACCGGCCTTGAGGGTGATGAGCAGGTTGGCCGTCTCGGTGGTGATATGCAGGCAAGCCGCCATGCGGATGCCCTTCAGGGGCTTCTTCTTCTGGAAATCACTCTTGATGAGCCGAAGCACGGGCATGCTGCGCTCGGCCCACTCGATACGGTCTTTTCCCTTCGCGGATAGCTTCAGGTCCTTCACGTGGTATTTCATTTGATTCTCCTCTAAAAATTAAGGCCGCCGGGGGTCCGGCGGCCGGATGAACGACCTTTACTTTAGTTTCGCGGCTTTGCGGAGCTGGGCGGCCTTGTCCGTCTTTTCCCAGGTGAAGTCCTTGTCATGGCGCCCGAAGTGCCCATAGGCGGCGGTCTTCGAGTAGATGGGACGGCGAAGCTTGAGGGACGTGATGATGCCCTTGGGCGTCAGGTCGAAATACTTGCGCACCAATTGGGTGATCTGCTCTTCCGGCAAGCGTCCCGTGCCGAAGGTGTTGACCAGGACGCTGGTGGGCTGGGCCACGCCGATGGCGTACGAGATCTGCACCTCGCATTGGTCGGCCAAACCGGCGGCCACGATGTTCTTGGCCACCCAGCGGGCGGCGTAAGCGGCCGAACGGTCCACCTTGGAAGGGTCCTTGCCCGAGAAAGCGCCGCCGCCGTGACGGCCGTAGCCGCCGTAGGTGTCGACGATGATCTTGCGTCCGGTCAAGCCGGTGTCGCCCAAAGGTCCGCCGATCTCAAAACGGCCGGTCGGATTGACGAAGATCTTGGTCTTGCTGTCGATCATGCGGGACGGGATGACCGGACGGATGACGTGACGGATGATGTCCTTCTTGAGTTTGGCTTGGTTGACCGGGGCATGCTGGGTGGAAACGACCACCGCGTCCACGCGCACCGGCTTGCCGCCGATGTATTCCACCGAGACCTGGCTCTTGCCGTCCGGGCGAAGATAGGCGAGTTTCTTGGATTTGCGCACCGCGGCCAATTTTTCCGCCAGACGGTGGGCCAACATGATGGGAAGGGGCATGAGTTCCGGGGTCTCACGGTTCGCGAACCCGAACATCATTCCCTGGTCGCCGGCTCCACCCGTGTCCACGCCCATGGCGATGTCGGGGGATTGGCGGTTGATGGCGACGGAAACACCGGCCGTGTCGGCGTCGAGGCCGGCCTTGGCGTCGGTGTAACCGATCTTGCGGATGGCGCCGCGGATGACCTCGGGCCAGTTGACGTTGGCGTTGGTAGTGATCTCACCGGCCACCACGACCCAGTTACAGGTCAGAAGGGTTTCGCAAGCCACCCGGCTCATGGGGTCTTGTTTCAGGCAGGCATCCAGGATGCTGTCGGAGACGGCGTCCGCCACCTTATCCGGATGTCCCTCAGTCACGGACTCCGAGGTAAAGAAAAACCTCTCCTTGCCCAACGGGGAAAGCGAACTCTTCATTCCAGATCTCCTTAGGAAATTTAAATTCCGGCATTTGACATCGGGTGTGTGTGTCGAAGGGGCGAACGGCCGTGTAATGTCCGGCAAAACCTCAGCGAACAAAAGCAAAGCCCTCATCCCAAAGAAGGAATGAGGGCCATTGAATGATCGAACGAAAGTGGGCGCTATTTGAGTCCCGTCGTCGCGATACCTTGGATGAAGAATCTCTGACCGAACAAGAATATCAAGGCGATGGGTAACAACATCAACAAGGAAGCCGCCATCAAGAGGGGGTAGTTGTTCCCATAAAGGGAACAGAAGTTCTGCAACCCCAAGGCCAGGGTCATTTTGCTTTCCGAGGAGATGTAAATCAAGGGGCTCATGAAGTCGTTCCAGTTATAGACAAAGGAGAAGACCGCCACGGTGGTGAGGGCGGGTTTGCAAAGGGGCAATAGGATGCGCCAATAGACCCCCCAGTTGGTGCAACCATCGATCTTGGCGGCCTCGTCCATTTCATAAGGGATACTCATGAAGAACTGACGCATCAGGAAGATGTTATAAGCGCCCCCGCCCAAGAAAGAAGGGAGGATGAGGGGCCAGAAGGTATCGACAGCTCGCAAGCTGTTCCAGAGGATATAAGTCGGGATCATGGTCACCTGGGCGGGCACCATCATGGTGGCCAGGCAAAGGATGAACAGGGGCCCACGGCCCGGGAACCGCAACCGGGCGAAAGCGAAGGCGACCAAGGAGGAGGAGATGGTCGTGCCCACCGTGGTAGCGATGGCGATGATGAGGGTGTTCACGACATAGGTGGTGAAATTGATGCCGTGGAAGGGGATGCCCAGGAAATCCCAATCCTCGCCCGCGTGCATGGCCCGGCCCGTCTTGGGATCCATGATGTTCCAGGCGTTGATGTAATTCTCAGGATGGAAAGAGGTGGGGAGCAGGCCCTTGAAAACATCGTTCGGGTCCTTGAAGGAAGCCGAGATCATCCAAAGGATGGGCAACATCATGATGACGGAACCAATGAACAGGATGATGGTCACGCTGATCTTGGTGTACTTTTCGGCCCGGCGCTTGCTGGCCCAAAAACTTTCCGGTGAAGAAACGCTGTTGTTTTCGCTCATGTCCCTAGTTCCTCAATTCGCCTTCGTAATAGACCCACTTCGAGAATTTGAATTGCATCCAAGTAGCCGCCATGATGATGAGGAACAAGAAACAGGCCATCGCCGAAGCGTAGCCCATGTGCATGTTGTACTTGAAGGCGTGTAGGTAAATGTAAAGGACCATGACCAGGGTGGAATCGGCCGGGCCGCCCGAGCTGTCGGTCATGACGAAGACCTGGTTGAAGATCTGGAAGGAAAAGACGATGGCGATGATGAGCTGGAAGAAGATGACCGGCGAAAGACCCGGAAGGGTGACGGTCCAGAACTGCTGCCAGCGGTTGGCTCCATCGATCTCAGCGGCCTCATAAAGAGCGGTAGGGATACCCTGCAGTCCGGCCAAGTAAATGATCATGGAAGACCCGACTCCCCAGAAGCTCATCAAGATAAGGGCCGGCTTGCTCCAAGCCTCGCTGGCCAGCCACTTGGGGCCCTCCAGATGGCCGAAGGAGATCATGCTGATCACGTTGTTCAAAAGCCCGTAGTCGGGTTGGAAGACCCAGCGCCAGAGGATGGCCACCGCGACCCCCGCCCCCAACACCGAAGGAACGTAAAATACCGTTCTATAAATAGCGATGCCCTTGACCTTTTGGTTCATCAGGAGCGCCACAATGACGGAAAGGATCATGCCGATGGGAACGGAGAAGAAGGTGAAGAAGACGGTGTTATAGAGGGAAGCCCAAAAACGCTGATCGGAGAACATCTTGGCGT
>CAZLND010000287.1:0-3576 GCA_964560635.1 uncultured bacterium
TCGCGTTCGCCATGAAAAGGAACCAAAGGGAACGGTCGGGGAAATTGTCGTGGTGGAAGGGGTCGGGTTTCAAATCCATGAAAAGCAAAGGAAGGGCGCAAAGGGCCCCGGGGGCCGGGTTGCAACAGGGGGTTTGGACGTCGCCGGACTTCCAATAGGAATAGGCCGCCGTCAGTTCCCATTCCTCGTCCTCAATGATGGAATCGCCCCAAAAGCGAGGCGCGATCTGGAGGCTGAAGAAGGCGGCGCAGATCAGGAAGAGGATCCCGAGGGAGCGGTTCGGACGTTTCATGTGGGGATTATATTCGAAGGTCTTGGGGCTTGGTCCTAAAAAGGCTAAGAACGCCGAACAAAAACGGCAGATGGAACTCTGATAAACGCAGATAAACCCGGATGTGGTTTCAAATTGAAGAAGTATCGGCGTTCATCCAAGTTGCAGTTTCGATCTTGGTTAAAGTCTCTAAGCCTCGACCATCAGGCTTTTTTCCTTCGTCATGGTCACCATTCCGGGAGGCGCCCCGGGGATCTTTTTGACATTCTTCTTCTCGGTGTAGCTGACCGTGACCTTCTCGCCCGCCCCGGCCTTGCTATGGGAAGCGGCTTCCTTGGCGGCCTGCAGGATGAGTTCGTCGGTCACCGGGGCGTCCCTTTGCAGGCGCCGGAGCACCACGTGGGCGCCGGGCAGGTCGCGGACGTGGAACCAGAGGTCCTCGGGCTGGGCCAATTGGAAGGTGACATAGTCGTTAGCCGCCGCCGAGGTGCCTACGCAAAGCTCGAATTGTTTGCCCAGCTTGGTACGCAGGATGTTGGGCGTTGGTACCTTTTCTTCCTTGGCTTTCTTGGGCTTGGGAGCGGCTTCTTTCTTTTTGGGAAAGAGCTCCAGGAAGGCCTTTCGTATCTCCGGGGCCTCGCGGAGGGCCGGCAAACTGCGTTGGGCAGACTTGAGCTGTTCGAGCCGATCCTTGATCTCCTTTTCCCGGTTCTCCACCAGCACCAACCCGCGGGAGCCTTTTTGGGCCTTCTTGAAGAAACGCTGGGCGTTCTGCAGGGGTGGGATCTCCGGATCCAGGGGGATGACCACCGGATCGGGGCCGCCGCGAACCACGTCCTCCAAGGTGATCTCCTTTAAATGGAGTTTGATCTTATGAAGCTGTGCCATCACGAGCTCGCCCCACCATTGGTACTGGTCGGAACGTTCGGCCTCGGTCCTGTCCTTCTTCAACTTATCCAGGATGCGCTTCTCGTGCTTGATGGCGCGCGTGATCTCCGATTCCAGCTTGGTCTTGACCGCGGAAATTTCCCGGTAATGGGCCTCCAACCGAAAGAGGGCCTCCAGGGCTCGGCTGGGCGAGAGGAAGATCTCACCGGGTTTATCCCCCAAGGGATGGGGAAAGATATAAAGAGCGGGCGGCGGGCCGGGGGTCAAGGTGAAATGGTTCAAATGCCCCTCAACGATCTCCCTTTGGGTATGGCCCCATTCGGAAAAGGCACTCTCCCCAAAACTCTCTAGATAAGAAGACAGCTCGGGGTCTGTCCCCCGGAACTCGGTCTTGAGCCAAGGCCCCAAAGCGGGGCGGCCGGCGGCTTCCCAAAGCTTCTTTAAAGAGGACTCTTCCATATCCCAAAGGCTGGGTTTCTCGGTCGGTTTTGGTGGTGGATCATAAGGAGCTTGGGGAAGGACGGGTCTTTCCACCTCGTTCTTATAACGAAGGGCGCTGATGATGAGGTTGTCCGGCCCCACCAGGATGAGGTTGGGGTACTTGGGGATGCCCTCGAAGATGAGCTGATATTGGCCCTCGGGGGTCTTGAGGGAGAATCGGATAAGGCGCTCACCGGGCTCGGCCTCGACGGCGGTCAATTGGGCGTATTCCAGTTGTTTACGCAGGGACCGGCAGAAGTTGGGGGGCTTGGCCAGGGCCGCGCGTTTCTCGGGGGAGGCGAAGATCAGGGGCTTCAGGGTGAGCAAGGCGATGGTGAGGTTCTGATGGGCCCTGTCCGGGTGGTAGAAGGAAAGCTCCACGACCTCGTTAGAGGATTGGGAGATATGGGACAAGCGGCTTCCAGGAAGAAGTTCGCGCAGTTCCTTGGCGAGTAGTTGGATGAGGACGGGTGTCATAAAGGCGGGATTCTACCACCAAGGCACCAAGACACCAAGGAGGCTTGTCTGAATGTGAACTATGTTCCAAAAGCGATATTGGACTCTGGTTAGAGAATATCTTCGTCGTTCTTGGTGTCTTTGTGTCTTGGTGGTTAAAAAACTGCTTGGTTGTGGGGTTTGACACTGCTTCACCTCAGGCTTAAACTGAAACTGTCGCTAGGGAACTCCATCACCTCCAACCGGAGAAGGGTCCATGCAAGATCGGCCTTGGCTCAAGAACTACGACGAAGGCGTTCCCAGGACCCTCGAATATCCTGAAGATGACCTGCCCGAGATCCTTCGGAAAACCGCCGCCCGCTTCCCCAACCGCCCAGCCCTCTACTATTTCGGCACCCGCTTGACCTATCGTGAATTGGACGAGAAGGTCGACCAATTCGCCGACCTCCTTATAAAAGAAGGCATCAAGCCCGGGGAAAAGGTGGCCCTCTACCTGCCCAATTGTGCGCCCTGCGTCATCGGCTTTTTCGGGGCCTTGAGGGCCGGGGCTATCCTGACCCAGCTCAACCCCCTCTATTCGGCCAGTGAAACCGCCCACCAACTCAAGGATTCGGGCGCCAAGCATGTGCTGACCCTGGACCGCTTCGTGCCCATCCTCAAGGAAGTGGCCGCCGATTGCGGTTTGAAGAAGGTTTGGGTCACCCGCATCAACGACTATTTCCCCATTCCCCTCAAGTGGCTTTATGTTCTCAAAGCGAAGAAAGAAAAGTCCTGGGTGCCTTGGCCCGAAGAGCCTCTCTTCCATAGTTTCATGGAGGCCATGAAAGAAGCGCCCTCGGCGCCCCCCGCGGTCAAGGTCAAGATGGACGACATCGCCCTCCTTCAATATACGGGCGGAACGACCGGGGTCTCCAAGGGTGTCATCCTCACCCACCGGAACCTGGTGGCCAACGCTTATCAATCCAAGGCGCTCTTCCCGGGGATGCCGGAAGGGGAGGAGGTCATGATGCTGGCCATCCCCATCTTCCATTGTTACGGCATGACGGCGGGGATGAACCTGGCCCTGGTGTTGGGCGCTTCCATGGTGCTGGTACCCAAGTTCGACGTGGTGCAGGTCCTGAAGCAGGTGGACAAATACCATGTTTCCCTTTTTCCGGGCGTGCAAGCCATCTATGTGGCCATCAACAACTATCCCCAGGTGGGGAAGTACAACGTTCGGAGCATCAAGGCTTGCATCTCGGGCGCCGGGCCCCTGCACCAAGAGGTGCAGAAGAAGTTCGAGGAGCTCACCGGAGGGAAATTGGTCGAGGGGTACGGACTCACCGAAGCCTCGCCGGTCACCCATTGCAATCCCATTTACGGCAAGCGCAAGATAGGCACCATCGGTCTTCCCCTGCCGGGGACGGACGCCAAGATCGTGGACGTGCAGACCGGGAAGACGGACCTGAAGCCCGGTGAGATCGGGGAATTGTTGGTCAAGG
>CAZLND010000288.1:0-3561 GCA_964560635.1 uncultured bacterium
ACCGACTCGATCAAGGAATGTTATGAAGTCTTGGGGATGGTGCATACCCTCTGGAAACCTCTTCCAGGCCGGTTCAAGGATTACGTGGCCATGCCCAAGAACAACATGTACCAGAGCCTGCACACCACCGTGATGGGGCCGGAAGGACAGCCCCTGGAGATCCAGATCCGTACTTACGAAATGCACCGCACCGCCGAGGAAGGTATCGCGGCGCACTGGATCTATAAAGAAGGGCGGAGCGCCGAGAAAGAGGACCAGAAATTCGCCTGGATGCGCCAGCTTTTGGACCTTCAACAGGATATCAAGGACACCACCGAATTCGCCGAAGCCATGAAGGTGGACCTGTTCGACGACGAGGTCTTCGTTTTCACGCCCAAGGGCGAGGTCAAGGAACTGCCCAAGGGCGCCACCGCCCTGGATTTTGCCTACGCCGTCCATACTGACGTGGGGACCCATTGCATGGGGGTCAAAGTTAGCGGCCAGATGGTGCCCCTTCGCTACAACTTGAAGAACGGCGACATTGTGGAGGTCCTGACCCAGGCTTCCCGCACCCCCAGCCGCGACTGGCTGAAGATCGTCGTGACCAGTCGCGCCAAGAACAAGATCCGCCACTGGTTCCGCACCCACCTTTCGGCCGACGAGATCGACAAGGGCAAACACCTCTTGGAAAGGGAAGCGGTTCGTATGGGGGTGGATTTCAACGCCGCCCTCAAGTCCGGAGCCCTGGAAGCCTTGGTGGAGCCCTTTGGCTGCCACACCCTTTCGGAACTTTTGGCCAATACGGGTCATGGCGAGATATCGGCCCGGCAGATACTCAACAAGCTCGCCGCCGTAACCGAGGAACATGCCCCCAAGACAGAAAAACACGAGACCTCTACCGTCCCTTCCAAAACCGCCAAAGCGACCGAACCAACCCTTCCTCCGGGCATTGCCCCTATCAAGGGCATTTCGGTGGGCGGCCAGAAGGATTTCCTGATCCGTTTCGCCCGTTGCTGTACGCCCGTGCCGGGCGATCCCATCGTGGGCTATGTTACCCGCGGCCGGGGGGTATCCATCCACCGTACTGACTGCCCGAACACCCTGCAATTGCCCGATGGGGAAAACCGCATGATCCCTGTCTCTTGGGAAGGGGACGCGGGCCAGATCTATGAGGTGGCCATCGAGGTGAAATCCAAGGACCGGGAAAAGCTTTTGGCCGACATGCTTTTGGCCATTTCGGAAGAAGGTGTCATCATCAATGAAGCCAACGCCAAGGCCCTGGATGGCGGGTGGGCCCAGGGTTATTTCGTTATCGGCATTTCCAAGGCCGATCAGCTGGAAAAAGTGCTCAAAAAATTGACTCGGGTGCGCGGTGTGGTGAGCGCCCGACGGACCGAATCAAGGTAATTTTCCCGAGGGGAAAATTACCAGAGCATTTGAGCAGTGGACCAGTTGAACATTTGATTTATAAAACTGCGAAAATGCGGTCTAATGATCGACTGTTCCACTGTTCAGGGTGACAGGGTTTTTTACAGGAGGCAGTGTTGGAACGAAAAGTGATAAATTCAGGAGGAGCTCCCGCGCCCATCGGCCCCTATTCCCAGGCCATCGAGGCGGGAGGATTCGTTTTTTGTTCAGGACAGATACCCTTGGATCCTAAGACGGGTCAATTGGTGACGGGGGATATTGCCGTCCAGACCCGGCGGATCTTGGAGAACCTGGAAGCGGTCCTGACAGCCGCCGATTCTTCTTTGGCCCAGGCCGTGAAATTGACGGTCTATCTGACCAATCTGGGTGATTTTGAGGTGCTTAACAAGGTCCTGGCCGAGAAGTTCCTAAAAGAACCTCCTGCTCGGGCGGTGGTCCAGGTTTCGGCTCTCCCGAAAGGCGCGTCGGTTGAGATGGATCTGATCGCGATAAAAAAACTGAAATAACGAAGCAGGAACGAATGCCAGAAGATAAGAACTGTACCCTTCATCCTAGTTTGCACGCGGTGGGAAGCTGTTCCCGCTGCAAGAGACCATTTTGCCTGGATTGTTTGGATATGGAAACGGGCAGTATCCTTTGTCCGGATTGTAAAAAGGGGAAAGTGGTCATGCCGGCGCCAGCCACTCCGGTGCCTTCGCCCATGCCAACTCCCGTTCCGGTACCCAAGCCAGCCGCGGCCGCGCCGACCCCGCCTAGCATGAGCCCGCCTGGAATGGGTGGCTCCCCCTTGAATTTCAAGAACAAGGGCTTGGATGACGATCCTTTGGGATTGTTGGGTGGCGGTCCCTCATCCGGGGCCCCTAAAGTGGAAGCGTCCAAACCCATCATGCCTCCGCCGATGGCGCCAAAACCTGTCGCCGCTCCGCCGCCGCTTTCTAACCCCGTCCCGACAGGGTTGCCCCTTGATCTGGCCCAATTGGGAACAAGGTCGGTTACACCTCCGGCCGCCTCCAAGCCCTCCATGGATCTGGATGACCTGATGGGTGGCTCCGCGCCAAGTCTTCCTAAAGCTCCTGTTGCCCCACTTTCTCCCAAACCCTTCGAAGGCGCCCCCACTCCCACTCCTTTCTCACCGGGTCCGATGCCCGGCCTGTCGGTAGAGCCCGTCAACAAACAGAAACAAGCCTTCTCGTTGGTGAAGATCTGGGCGAAGTACCTCGTCAAACAGGCTTACCACATCTTCGACCCCATCGCCAAAAAACTGAAGATCCCCACTTACGCCCTCTTGGGCGGGACCGGATTGATCGTGTTCGTTTTATTCGTGGGTTTGGTCACCTGGCTAGACCGTCCTGCCATCGCCATCGCGAAAACCGTCCCGCCCATCCATATCATCAAGGTCACCTCCGGCCAGATCAGCGAGATGGACGTGACGGCTTATTCGGAGTTACAGAACCAGCTCCAGACGCTGGGGTTCAGCCCCCTCATCCAAATGACCGTGCCTCAATTGCCCTCGCCTAATTATTTCGACGTGGCCATCAAGGAGGATGTGGGGGCCTATAGTGAGATATTGAAATTGCCCGGTCAGATCGCCCCGCACCTTTCCTTCGTGACGGTGTTCGGCAATGGGGTTTGGTGTTCCACCAACGGGTGGCAAGGAACCAACCAAGAATTGGAGTTCCTGAACAGCGAATATGACCCCAATCTTCCAGTGGACCAGCTTTACGTCAAACACGTCCAAAGGGTGGAAAAGCTCAAGAAGGACAAGGACCTGCAGGTGCAGGCCATGAGCGAGAACCGCTATATCGCCGCGCTTTCGGACCACCTCCGGTGGTTCTTGGTCAAGAAGGATATCCAGGGCTATCAGGCCGACTTCAACCTCTGGCATTAAAAGGCAGGGACAAGGTTCTAGGTGCCAGGGCCAAGCTTTAAGATGAAATCCGCACCTTACCTAGGCCCTTGAACCTGCCTCAAGGGTCGTTGACACCGCTCCTATCCGTGATTATATTATCGCAACTCTCGGGAGCCCTTCATGATCGATCCGGACAAGCTGACGTTAGCCCTTACTTACGACGACGTCCTGCTTGTGCCCCAACGCTCCGCTGTCCTCCCTAATCAGACCGATATCTCCACCTTCATCAATCCTTCTTTCAAACT
>CAZLND010000289.1:0-3550 GCA_964560635.1 uncultured bacterium
TGATCCCGATTTTCATGATTTCCCCCCGAGCGATTTTCGATCAATGACCCGGCAAGTCTAGGGAGTGGCCTTGTTGGAATTCAAGACGAGGGGAAAATATTACTTCGTGGTGTTGATGATGACTTTCTTGAGGGCTTCCGCTGCCGAGGACAGGGGGGCCTTTTTACGCCAGGCCAGGGACAGGGTCCTTGCCCCTTTGGGATGAGAGACACTGGCATAGGCCACACCGGGAAATTTGGCCACCATTTGGGGCACCAAACTGATACCCAACCCCGCCGCGACCAAGGCCTGCACGGTCTCGATGCCGCCGCTCTCGAAGACAACCTTGGGCTCCAGGCCCGCTTTGCGGTAAAGGTCCAACGTGATCTGGCGGAACCCATGTCCGGACTTCATAAGGATGAAAGGCTCTTCCGCCACTTGCTTGAGGCTGAGACCCTTCCGTCCGGCCAAAGGATGTTTGGCCGGTAGGACCAGCAACAGTTCCTCGGTCAGGATGGTCTGGTGGTCCAAACCCGGCCGTAAACCGGCCTCGTCCATGATGGCCAGTTCCACTTCCCCTTGTTCGAGGTCGCGGGCCAAGTCGGGCGAAGACTCTTCCTTAAGTTGGACCTGTATCTTGGGATAAGCCTTCCGAAAAGCCGAAAGGATGGGAGGAAGCAGGTGCGCGCCGGTCGTGGGCATGCACCCCAAGCTGACCTTGCCCAAGGTAAGACCCGACAGAGCTTTGGCGTCCTCACGAGCGGATTCCATTTGTTCCAGGATGGTCTTGGCTCGCGGCAGGAAGGTTTCGCCTCGGGCGGTCAACTTCCCGCCCTTACGGGTGCGCTCGAAGAGTGGCCCGCCCAATTCCTCCTCCAATTTAGCGATCTGGATGGAAAGGGAGGGCTGGGACACGTTGCAGGCCTTGGCGGCGGTGGTGAATAGTCCCGTCTGGGCCACGGCCAAGAAATAACGTAGTTGATGGGTTTCCATAGCACCTTTTCACCGCCAAGACGCTAAGGCGCCAAGAACGGCCTACGAACAAAGATCGAATTAAACATAGTCTATAACTATGATAACTATAGAATCTATATCTTTTACAAATACATATTTCCGCCTTATGTTCTCTAAGTCCTTCTTGGCGCCTTAGCGTCTTGGCGGTTCAAATCCAGTTTTTCGAGGTCTTTATGGCAAAGGGTACGTTGTACAACAAGGTCTGGGACGCTCACGTGGTGGACAAGCTCCCTACCGGACAATACCAGCTCTTCATCGGGCTGCATCTCATCCACGAGGTGACCAGCCCCCAGGCTTTCGACATGATCACCGAGAAGGGCCTGAAGGTGGCTTATCCCGAGCGCACCTTCGCCACCGTGGACCATATCGTCCCTACCAAGAGCCAGGCCCGTCCTTTCCAGGATTCTGAAGCCGAGCAAATGATGGGCGCCATCGAGAAGAACGTGAAGAAGTTCGGTGTGCAGTTCTTCGATTTCAATTCGGGTAACCAGGGCATCGTGCACATCATCGGCCCCGAGAACGGCCTCACCCAGCCGGGCATGACCATCGCCTGCGGCGACTCGCACACTTCCACACACGGGGCCTTCGGCACCCTGGCCTTCGGAATCGGTACCACCCAGGTGCGCGACGTGCTAGCCACCCAGTGCCTAGCCATGGACGCCTTGAAGGTGCGCCGCATCAACGTGAACGGCAAGCTCAAACCCGGTGTCACCGCCAAGGACGTGACCCTCTATATCATCCAAAAGCTCGGGGTGAAGGGCGGCATCGGTTACGCCTACGAGTACGGGGGAGACGCTTTCGACGCCATGACCATGGAAGAGCGCATGACCGTTTGCAATATGGCCATCGAGGGCGGCGCCCGAGTGGGTTATGTGAACCCGGACCAGACCACCTTCGATTACTTGAAGGGCCGCAAATATTCCCCCGCCGTCGATAAGTGGGACAAGGTCGTCGCCTATTGGAAATCCTTCGCCTCGGACAAGGACGCGGTTTTTGATGACGTGGTCAATTTCAACGCCGCCGATATCGAACCCATCGTCACTTGGGGTATCACCCCCGACCAATCCGTGGGTGTGAACGATAAATTGCCCGAGGTCGGCACTTTCTCCGCTGATGAGGTCAAGACCGTGGAGCTGGCTTACAAGCACATGGAGCTCAAACCCGGCCAGCCGATCAAGGGCACGCCCATCAACGTGGCCTTCATCGGAAGCTGTACCAATGGCCGCATCTCGGACTTGCGGGAAGCCGCCAAGGTGGCCAAGGGCCGCAAGGTTTCCAAATCCGTCCGGGCCTTCGTGGTGCCCGGTTCCCAGCAAGTGAAAGCGGCCGCCGAGAAGGAAGGCTTGGACAAGATCTTCACCGAGGCGGGTTTTGAGTGGCGGCAGGCCGGTTGTTCCATGTGCCTGGCCATGAACCCGGACAAGCTGCAAGGCAATGAGATATCCGCTTCCTCGTCCAACCGTAATTTCATCGGACGTCAGGGAAGCAAGACCGGAAGGACCATGTTGATGAGTCCCGCCATGGTAGCTGCGGCGGCGATCGAAGGAAAAGTGGCAGACGTCCGGGAGGTATTGAAATGAGCAAGATCGATCAGATCGAGGGAAAAGCCGTACCCGTGGAGGGCAACGATATCGATACGGACCGCATCATCCCGGCCCGTTATTTGAAAGAGATCACCTTCACGAATATGGGTAACTATCCCTTCTATGACGAGCGTTTCGACGCCGAGGGCAAACCCAAAGGCCATCCCTTTGATCTGCCCCAGTTCCAAGGGTCGCATATCCTCTTCGTGAACCAGAATTTCGGTTGTGGGTCCTCCCGCGAGCACGCTCCCCAATCGCTCATGCGTTGGGGTATCCGCGCCATCGTGGGCGAGTCCTTCGCCGAGATCTTCGCGGGTAATTGCACCATGCTGGGCATCCCTACCGCGACGGTTAATCATGGAGAGATGATGAAACTCCAGACCTTGATAAAGGAAAAGCCCGAAACCAAATTCATGTTGGATCTGGAAAAGAAGACCCTGTTCAGCGAGGGAAAGGAATATCTGAAATTCGACATCCACGAAAGTAAGCGAAACGCCTTGGTCAACGGCACTTGGGACTCGACCGGTTTGTTGTTGGGCAACGCCGTCAAGACCGCCGAGGTGGCCAAGAAACTTCCTTATGTAAGTGGTTTTTAAATAGCTGTCATTGCGAGGAGTGGACCGCGAATAGCGGTCCGCTTACGACAAGCTTGCGGTATTTGGCCTTTGGCCAACCATGCTTGGCCCGAAGGGCCAACGCACAACCTCAGTTTAAATATTCACATTGGTTAGTAAGGTGTTTATGCCTCCCCAAACCTGGAACCCAACTGATTACGATCAAAACGCCCGGTTCGTCACGGACTTGGGCGCGAGTGTGATGGAACTTCTCGATCCCAAGCCCGGTGAACGCGTCTTGGACCTGGGCTGTGGCGACGGCATCCTCACGAAAAAGATCCAGGACTTGGGTTGCCAAGTGGTGGGGGTGGATTCCAGTCCCGAACTCATCCAGGCCGCTCAAACATTGGGGTTGGATGC
>CAZLND010000290.1:0-3539 GCA_964560635.1 uncultured bacterium
TCACTTCACACTTCTCCTCACCGACAACCTACCCGTTATTAACCAAAAGGCCGTGTATTTCGCGTTAAAGATCGGCCATGCCCTGAACTGCACCATTTCCAAATATTCCAAGATGGACCGCAAGAACTACTACTATCCCGACCTGCCCAAGGCCTATCAGATCTCCCAATACGATAAACCCCTGAACTATGGCGGCTATTTGGAAGTCCCGATGAAAGAGGGCATCAAGCGTATCGGCATTACCCGTGCCCACCTGGAAGAAGACGCCGGCAAACTGGTCCACGCGGGTGGCAAGTCGGGCCGCTTAGATTCTTCCGATTACTCCCTGGCTGACTACAACCGGGGCGGTATTCCCTTGGTAGAGATCGTCTCCGAACCCGATATCCGCAGTGTGGATGAGGCCTATGCCTATCTGACGGAGCTCAAGAACGTCCTTCTGTATATCGATGTGTCGGACTGCAACATGGAAGAAGGCTCCTTGCGTTGTGACGCCAACGTGTCGGTGCGGCCCAAGGGAACCGAGAAATTCGGTACCCGGACCGAGATCAAGAACATGAACAGCTTCCGTTTCGCCAAGCAAGCCATGGAGTATGAGATCAAGCGCCAGATAGCGGTGCTGGAAAAGGGCGACCGAGTCATCCAAGAGTCCCGCCTTTGGGACGTGACCGAGAACAAGACCAAGCCCATGCGCTCCAAGGAAGAAGCCCATGATTACCGCTATTTCCCCGAGCCGGACCTAGTACCCATCATCCTTTCCGAGGATTACGTCCAGAAGCTCAAGAATGAAATGCCTGAACTGCCGGGCGCCAAACGGGCCCGGTTCGCCGCCAAGTACGGTTTGACCCCCTATGACGCGGGTGTTTTGACCGCCGAGCAGGAATTTTCCTATTGGTTCGAGGAGGGGGCAAAACATACCAAGAGCCCCAAGGGATTAGCCAATTGGATGATGGGTGACATGGCCGCCAAGATGAAAGAGCAGGAAAAAGAACTCAAAGACCTCAAGTTCGACCAGAAGAAGCTGGGCGAACTGGTGGATCTGGTCGAAGCGGGGACCATCAATTCCAAGCAAGCTAAGGAAGTCTTCGCTGAGATGTTCGACATGGGTGTCTCCCCGGCCGAAGTGGTGAGATCCCGTGGCATGGCGCAGGTCTCCGACCCCAAGGCCATCGAGGGCGCGGTGGATAAGGTCCTCGCCGAGAACCCCAATGTGGTGGCCGATTACAAGGGCGGCAAGCAGGGAGTGATAGGGTTCTTGGTGGGTAAGGTCATGCAGGCCACCCAAGGTAAGTCCAACCCCAAGATCGTCAACGAACTCTTAAAGAAGAAGTTGGACGCTTAGGTCCTTGAAGAACCAAGATATCGAGCAAGCGGTTTTCGAAGAATTCCTGAAGGTTTCCCAGCTAAAAATCGAGAATCTATCCCCATTCGACCAACCTCGTCTAACTTTTCAATTCGGTGAAAGAAAGGTTGGAGTCGAACTGACCGATCTTTTTGGCCCCGAAAGATCAATTGATAAAATACGAACTACTTTGAGAAAGAAGATAGAAAAAGATCACGCTTTTCCTGGCCACGAAACTTGGCTCCTCCTTTATGCGAATCACGAGCCTGTGGACGATAAGGAAAACCTTTCTGAAGAAATGCCTCAAATTGAGCGGCTCGTAGCGGAATTTTTATCGATCAAAAAAGAGATCGCCCGGGTTATTATTTTTGATATGGCATCAAAACAAATTCCCTTAGAAATGATCAGGTCTTAATGAGTCCCGTCTCTTTTGGCCCTTCTGATATCAATAATCCCCGCCACGTTCCCTGGGGCATGGTTCCTGAAAGCTTTTGGCTGACAAAGGTCCTCATCTTCGATTTCGACTGGATCGTCCAAGAAGCCACCCATGGCCACCGCGTATTTCCCGATCATTTAAAAGAAACGACTCTCATCGCCCTCAAGGAGACTTTTAAAACTTTAAGAAGTTATGAAGTTCGCTTGGGAATGACCTCCAACCTGACGCAATCCGAAGTGGTCCAAGAACTTCACAAGTTCAATCTGGCGGAGGATTTCGACTGCATCCGTTGCGCCGAGGAATTGCCGGCCCATAAACCCAACCCCGCGCTCCATATCAACGTCATGGAAACACTGGGAGTCCGTCCTATTAGGGCTATCGCCTTGGAAACGGAACCCGAAGGAGCGCAGGCCGCCAAGGCGGCTGGACTCTTTTGCGTGGGACTGGGGGATATGACCGGGGAAGTGGACTTTCACCTGAGGTCCTTCATCGAGCACCCGCTCCTTCACTTACTGGAGCAGTTGGACCGGTCTAAAAGAAAAAAGTTGGGGTTGTTTTAGTTGTCATTCTGAGGCGATTTCCGCCGAAGAATCTATGTTTCAAAGCAAAATAGAGATCCTTCGCTTCGCTCAGGATGACAGACCGTTAAAGATCATTTGTGTGGATTCGCGACTAAGCAGTTGTTTACGAATTCCATGATGGGTTTTTCATACTGCTTTGCCACGCTGGGGAAGTCGTTGTGGTTGATGCCCGTGACCGTGATCCATTGCTTGGGTTCGGCGGCCTTGTCGAAAACGTCCTTCCCTAATGAAATGGGAATGATCGTGTCCTTTTCCGCGTGGATCTGGAGCAGGGGACAGGAACGCTCCTTCACATATCTTTCTGTCTCGAACTTATCCCAGATCATGAAGGGGAATATTATCAGCCAAGGATCCCTTTGGCGGCTGACCTTGTAAACGGAAGGGAAAGCCCCTTCCAGGATGAGTCCCGCTGGATGGATCTGGGTCGCTAGCTCCGCCGCCACCGAAGAACCCAATGAATGGCCCCAAACGATGATCCGGTCATCGGGGATCCCCTTGGCTTTCGCGAATTTATAGGCCCCCATGGCGTCCCCATCCAAGGCGGTCTCGCTCAAAGGGCCTTTGTCGCTTCCCCCATAATCGCGGTAATCGAAGATCAAGGCGTCGAATCCATAGTCATAGAAAAGTTTGGCGACCTCGGCCAATTGAGAGACGCAATCCCCGTTGCCATGACAGTACAAAAGGAAAGGCCTACGCGGATCCTTTTCGGGATGCTCGATCCACCAGCCGGTCAGGGTGATCCCATCGGGAGAACCAAAGCTCACATCGTGGAAATCTTTAAGGCCGAAATTCTCCGGAGTGGTGCCATTCAGGGGAACAGGATGATAGATGAGGTGCCGCTGGAAAAGAACATAGCCGACTACGATGGTCAGGTAACCCAATATCACGGGGATAAGGATGATCCGGGATTGTTTCATGGCGGAACTTTAAAAAAAAGTGGGCGCTAATTTAATGGCGAGTGAGACCGTGACGGCCGAAAGAAGCGTGGTAATAAAGACCACGTCCGCGGCGAAAGTAGGTTCCTTATCGTACTCAATGCCGAAAAGGACCGTGGCTACGGCGGTAGGGAAGGAACTGGAAATGAAAAGGACCTTTGCCAAAAGACCGGGTTCCAT
Organism: uncultured bacterium; assembly: GCA_964560635.1. Lineage (GTDB taxonomy): Bacteria > Oederibacteriota > Muellerivitia > Muellerivitales > Muellerivitaceae > CAZLND01. Next base: position 3,472 of record CAZLND010000290.1, read on the forward strand.
CAGATGCATGAGGATGAATAGTTTCAAAAGAGCGAAAGCCAAAAGGGGGCCGGCCAGGAGGCGCGCGG
>CAZLND010000291.1:0-3531 GCA_964560635.1 uncultured bacterium
GGCTGAAGGTATTCATAAGGATGTTGTATTGCTTCTCACCCACGAAACTCATGATGCCGTCCAAAACGCGGGTCAAATAAAAATCACTGAGAGAGGGTTTTTCGTACCAGAAGAAAACAACACCCACATTGTAGGTCTTGCGGGTCTTGAGGCCGCGGGCCATGGTGTTGGGATAGTAACCGAGCTCCTTGAGGATGCGTTCGATGCGCTGCTGGGTCTTGACGCCAACCTTATGGATGTCCTTCTGGTTGACCACCCTGGAAACGGTAGCGACGGAGACCCCGGCCTTTTGCGCGACGTCCTTGATGGTGATGGCCATTTTGCCCCACTCCCTTACGGATTTTAGTTTTGAACAGTATACAACAGCGGTTGTCCCTTGGTCATTTGGCATCCTTAAGGAGGGTCACTTTGGTCATCTTATCCCCCTGCCTCAATTGCATGACGACGTCCATGCCCTCGGTTACCTGGCCAAAAACCGCATAACTCCCGTCCAATCCGGGGGCGTCCGCCAGACAGACATAGAACTGGGAAGAGGCCGAATCGGGGGCTTGGGAGCGAGCCATGCCCAAAGCACCGGTCACATGTTTGTGGCCGCTGATCTCCAGCGGGATATTCTTGCCCGAACCACCCGCACCCGTTCCTTGGGGGTCCGAGACTTGGATGAAGAATCCAGGCACATAACGATGGAAGGTCAATCCGTCATAAAAACCCTTACTGACTAGGTCCACGAAATTCTGTGTGGTCACGCTCACGTCGGAGAATAGTTCAACAGTGAAAGCCCCTTTGGTGGTCTCAACACGAACTTTCGGATCACTACCGCACCCTGCCATGAACAAAAGACAGATCGCCGCCAAAAATGTTCTTTTCACTGATGTCCCCCTGAAAATGGTTTTACGATCGACAGGTCAGTGCCTTATTTCGGCAAAGGCTTGACCAAGCTCACCTTTTCCATCTTATCGTTCACTCCCAAGGCGATGACCTTTTCCATCCCCGCGATGACCTGGCCGAAAACGGTATAACCGCCGTCCAGATGGGGGGTATCCGCTAAACAAATATAGAACTGACTGGAGGCGGAGTTGGGGTCCTGTGAACGGGCCATGCCCAAGGCGCCCTTCACATGCTTATGGCCCTTGATCTCGAGCGGTATGGTCTTTCCCGATCCGCCCATTCCGGTCCCGGTCGGATCACCCCCTTGGACGACGAAACCGGGCACATGCCGGTGAAAAATGAGCCCGTCATAGAAGGCAGTCTCGACCAGTTCGACGAAGTTCTTCGTGGTAACCGTGACATCCTCGAATAGTTCTGCGGTGAATTCGCCCTTGGTCGTTTGGAATTTGATCCGGGGATTGTTCGAGAACGCCGGGGCTGTTTTTTTGACCTTCGTTGTTTTTTTCTTTTTCTTCGCCAAGTAGGTTCTCCCTGATGGGGTTGTTGGTTCCAGCTGAGGATCGGAACATTTTAAAGCGTTATCGACTTCACGTCCAATGAAGGGCTCGCGCGACTCCTTGCCCAACTTTGGACGAAAGGGACGAGTGAATGTGCCGATTTCCATAGTTTTAGGATGCTTCCTTCCTTGACTTCCCCTTCTTCGTCCCCTAGAATTTGCTCTCTTTTGCCGGATTTTTCGGCAAAATTCGGCCTGACCCCATCGTCTAGAGGCCTAGGACACCGGGTTTTCATCCCGGTAACACGGGTTCGACTCCCGTTGGGGTCACCATTTCTATTAAAGTAAACACAAAGATCCCGCACCGAGGAACCACACGCATGAGGACCCTGGGAAAGGGTCGGGGAAAACGGTAGTTTCCCCCGGTCTTCAAAAGGGGTACACAGGGGGAATTTCCCCTGTGAACGCGAAGCGTGGTTCGACTCCCGTTGGGGTCACCAAATTTCCACCAAAATTCATTTTGGGGAGGTCGTTATGATCAGGGCTGGAATCTATGGTGCCACGGGTTACATGGGCGGCGAGGTTCTGCGGGTCTTGATGGACCATCCCGAAGTGGAGATCGCTTGGGCTACCAGCCGAAGTGACGCCCAAGTCTCCGATTATCACCCCAATCTTTACGGCACCGATCTTCATTTCATCCGTCCCGATCAGACCACTCCTTGCGATGTTGTCTTCATGGCCCTTCCGACCGGCGTTCCGATGGAACTCGCCCCTAAGTTCCTTAAAGAGGGGGCGAAGATCATCGACCTGGGCGCGGATTTCCGGTTGTCCGACCGCACTACTTGGGAAAAGGTCTATAAGAAAAAGCACAAGAGCTGGAACCTGGCCAAAGAGGCCGTCTATGGCATCTCCGAGCTTCACCGCGAGGAGATCAAAAAGGCCCGGGTCATCGCCAACCCCGGCTGTTTCGCTTCGGCCGCTATTTTAGGATTGGCCCCGCTTGTCAAAGCCAACCTCATCGACACCACCAAGATCGCCGTGGACGGTCTTTCAGGAACGGCGGGTATCGGCGCGGACCTTTCACGCCCCGCCCACCACGCGGAGATCGGCAATAACCTCATCCCCTATAACGTCGTTGGACACCGCCATACTTTCGAAGCCGAACAAGAGCTTGGCCTATTGACCAAGAAGAAGGTCAAAATCGGTTTCACCCCTGTTTACGTGCCTATTGTCCGGGGTATCCTTGACATCTGCCATGCCTTCCCCACCAAGAAGGTCACCCGAGCGAAACTGCTGGGTCTTTATAAAGAATTCTATAAGGACGAATATTTCGTCAAGATCTACGATCTTCCCAAGGAAGAAGGGGCTTCCTGGCAATACAAGCCCTATCCTTGGGTCAATAGCGTCTCGGGAACCAATTTTTGCTTCATCGGATTGGACGTGGATGAAGCCCGAGGCCGTATCGTGGTCTTTAGTGTGCTGGATTCCATCGGCAAGGGCGGCGCCCATGTGGGCGTCCAGAACATGAACCTCATGTTCGGCTTGGACGAGACCACGGGGATCACCAAACGGGGCCTTCACCCGATCTGACAAGCCTGAGCTTAAGAGTCACCCCAGTCGATCTTCGCCACATCCGCGTATAAAAAACCCTCTTTTTCGATCAATGGCACCCGGTAAAGGGACGCGCCCCCGCACGGGCCGCTTTCGCAGACGCCGGTGGTCGGGTTATAAATGGCCCCATGGTTCTTGCAGACCAGCCACTCCTTGCCCTCCGAAAAAAAATCGTTATCGTCAAAATCCAACCCCACCGTCCAATGGCGGCAAAGGTTCAAATAGGCGAAATATTGGTCGTTCTTCCGGATAAGGAACGCCTCCGTGACCCTATCCGATCTCGGAATGTTGAATTTCTTGGATTCGCCTTCGCCTAGCTCACCAACAGCGACGATCTTCAGTTGTTTCTTCAGGACCGGTTTTTTAGGCATGAGAATTCTCTGGATGAGCGGGATCAATGGAGCGCGGCCGATCCCTTTTTACCATTCCAAGTAAAAACAAAAGAGCGGAAAGACCGACGCAAAACCAGGGGAACCAATTTCCGAATCGGGAATAAAGGGTAGTCCCGGAATCGGCTACCAGAACGTCCGTCGTAA
>CAZLND010000292.1:0-3521 GCA_964560635.1 uncultured bacterium
CAAAACCGGGCCTACGAGGACCGTGGCCAAGGTGATCTGGAGCAAGGAAGAGACTCGTGAGGGAAAAAGGGAATTTCATTCCGGCATCCAATTCATCCCCGTCTTTGAGGAAGACTTGAAGAGGCTGAAGGATCATTTCGAGGAAATGGGGAAAGCCTGATGTCTCCTTCGCCTTCGGACCAGAGAGCAGCCCAGCGTTTCCCCGTCCGTATTCACGCTCGTTACCGCCTGTTGAAATCACCCGATGGTGAGCCGCCCGAGCCGGAGTTGCACAATGGGAATAACGTCATTTCCAACCTCAGCCGTACGGGTTTTTTCCTGGCCACCAAGAATTACCTGGAGATCGATTCGGTCATTGAAGTCGAATTCCCGTTGGAACAATTCCAGGAAATGATCCGCGGTGAAGCCGAAGTGGTGCGCGCGAACTACCAGAATTTCCCGAACCAAGGCCGGTATGAGTATGGATTGCGGTTCGTGACCCTGCATCCGCACTTCCACGAGGTCCTTGAGAAATTCTTCAAGGTCGTGGAGGGGTAGCTCAATAGGGATGTCGGTCGAAAACCGCGCCGCCTATTCGGGAGGACAAACCGGCGATTGGCAAGCTTCCGCCCTGGCCTTTTGCGGTTTTGAGCGTTTCTTGGCCCTTTTTTCCAAACCTTCCGTTGTCCTTGCTTCCTACCCCATGCTAGAATCACGCTTATTTTTCACAAGGAGAAGTCATGCGTTCGATCACTTTGTTGTGCTGCTTTTTGGCCGTCTCGTTGGTTTCCGTTGCCCAAGCGAAGGACATGAAGGTCGCGACTGTGGACCTGAAAAAGATCTTCCAAGAATATCCCGGGTATGAAAAAGCCCAAGCTAAATTCAAGGCCCTTGCCGAGAAAAAGCAGAAGGAATTGAGCGAGCCCGAACAGGAACTGGGCGATCTCCAAAAGGAACTGGAGAGCTCGGGATCGGTCATGTCGGCCAAGGAAAAGCAAAAAAAGACCGCCAAGGCCAAAAAGTTGTACGAGAGCTACGCGCAGCAAAAATCCCAGATCCAAAATGAGCTGGCGACCAAAGAGACCGAAATGACCCAGGGTCTGCTCGACGAGATCAAGGCCGTGGTGGCCGATGTGGCGAAAGAAAAGGATATCGACCTGGTGCTGGACGTGGAAAAAGCCGTTTATGTGAAGGACGGTACGGACCTGACCGATGCCCTGCTGAAGAAATTCAAGACCCTCAAGATCAAGGACGACGACACCAAGTAACGGTCTTGTCCTGAAAAGCGGATGTCATGAAAATCTCTTTCTCGCTGGAAAGGCTTGCGACCGAGGTTGGCGGTACCTTCAAAGGTGACGGCTCGTTGATGTTGAAAGGTATCGCCCCCTTGGACAGCGCCGAAGAGGGGGACCTGACCTTTGCGACGAACCCCCGCTACCTCACGGCGGTTGGTAAGACGAAAGCCTCAGCCGTGCTTTCCGCCCGTGAGCTCCCCGGCGGCCCAAAGAACCTTCTCTTGGCGCCGAATCCCTATGCGGCTATGGCCAAGATCGTCGGTCTTTTCTACCCCCCGAACCATCCCAAGGCCGGTGTCCATCCAGGGTCCTGGGTCGATGCAACCGCCGTTATCCATCCGGAAGCCAGTGTCGCCGCCGGAGTCACCGTTTCGGCGGGAGCCCGAGTGGGGGCCCGTACCATCCTTTATCCCGGGGTCTATTTGGGTCAAAAGGTCTCGATCGGCGAGGATTGTCTTCTTTATCCAAATGTCACCGTTCGGGAGCATTGCGTCCTCGGCGATCGGGTCATCCTTCAACCGGGAGCCGTCATCGGCTCGGACGGGTTCGGCTTCGCCAAGGATGGCGAGGCCTATCGGAAAATACCCCAGGTTGGAAATGTGGTCCTAGCGGACGATGTGGAAGTGGGCGCCAATACTTGCGTGGATCGCGCGTCCTTGGGCACGACCCGTATTGGAAAAGGGACGAAGCTGGACAACTTGATCCAGATCGGTCACAACGTGGTCGTCGGAGAGAATACGGTCATGGCCGCCCTGACCGGTATCGCCGGGTCCACCAAAGTGGGGGATCGTGTGGTCATAGCGGGGCAGGTGGGTTTGGTGGGCCACATTACGGTGGTGGATGATGTGACCTTGGCCACCCGTACGGCAGTTCTCGAGGACATCCTCAAGAAGGGTTCTTATTGGGGTTCTCCAGCACTTGAAAAGGGTACTGAAATGCGGAACGTGGTGGTTTACCATCAATTGCCCGAGATCCTTAAGCGTCTTCGTGTTTTGGAAAAGGCCCTGGCCGAATCCCAAGACCCCTTGAACAAGGGGAAATGACATGACCACCGGCCAAAAGACGGTTCAAAAAAAATTTTCTTTCGAGGGTGTGGGGCTTCACACCGGTAAAACTTGCCACGTTATGGTCTCACCCCTTCCCCCGGGATCGGGACTCCGGATCTTTCGGTCGGACTTGAAGGCCGAGATCCTGGTATCTCCCGAAAAAGTCACCAGCACGGCAAGGGGAACCACCCTGTCGGGTGAAAAAGGGGCCCAGGTACACACCATCGAGCATTTCCTGGCCGCCACCCGCGGTATGGGAATCGATAATTTGAAGATCGAGATGGATTCGGAAGAAATGCCCATCATGGATGGGAGTTCGGCGCCCTTTTGTGAGCTGTTCCAAAAAGCCGGCATCCAAGACCAGGGAACCCCTGTTTCCCCTTTGCGGGTGACCGAGACCATCGAGCTTTCCTTCGGGGACGTATACTTGAAGGCTGAGCCGGCCGATGGCCTTTATCTGGATGTGACGACCTCCTTTCCCTACCCCGGCCTAGAGGATCAAAAACGGAGTTTTCATTTGGGAAACGGCCATTTCCAGGCGGAGCTGGCCCATGCCCGGACCTTTTGTTTCGAGGAAGAGGTCCAGCAGTTACGGGAGCAAGGCTTGATCAAGGGTGGGGACCTCACCTGTGCCTTGGTCATCGGCAAGAAGGGCCTTTTGAACGGTCCCTATCGTTTCGAGGATGAGATCGTCCGGCACAAGACCTTGGACTTATTGGGGGACCTGACACTCTTGAACCGCCCGCTGTGGGCGAAGGTGACAACTCGCAAAGCGGGTCACAAGTATCACGTGGAATTGGCCAAAGCCATTTTGAAGAAATTCGGGGCCGGGGATACAAGATCCGCGACCGCCTTAAAAGGGGAGAGCATGCTCGATATCAATGAGATCCAGAAGATCCTGCCGCATCGTTATCCATTCCTGTTCGTGGACCGGATCCTGGAATTGGAGCCCAACAAAAGGGTCGTGGGTTTGAAGAACGTGACCGTCAATGAACCCTTCTTCCAGGGGCATTTCCCGGGCCATCCCATCATGCCGGGCGTCTTGGTCATCGAGGCCATGGCCCAGGTAGGTGGCATCGCCTTTCTGTGCGATAAGGGGAACGCGGGCAAGATACTCTATCTAGCCGGGGTGGACGACGCCCGTTTTCGTAAGCCCATCCTTCCGGGTGACCAGATCCGGTTCGAGGTGGACGTGGTCTCT
>CAZLND010000293.1:0-3511 GCA_964560635.1 uncultured bacterium
ATGAAGACCCGTCTTGAATTGGTCCAGGGCCTTGTCGTTCTGGTCCAAGGCCAAGAGCGAGGACGCGTACCAATAACGCGCTTCGGGGGTGAAAGGGCTTTTGGAATAGTGCTCCAAATATTCCTTATAGCTTTGGGCGGCTTCGGGGTACTTGTCCGCCAGGTAATAACGGGCTCCCAGGTCCTTCTGCGCCTCGGCCCCCTCGGGCTGATTGGAATATTCGGCGGCCAAGGTCTGAAACTGACCGATGGAGACCGTGAAATCTTCCTGCAATTTGGCCAAAAGCAGACGGGCCTTGGGGATGTAGTCCTCCATGGGCGAGGCCTTGGCCACCACTTGGTTCAGGAGTTGCTTGGCCTCTTTATAGTTCTTCTCTTGGAAAAGTTTTTGGGCCTTCTCGAAAAGGGGACGGTTGGCGTCGGCGACGGGGGTGGGTTGGGCTGCGCATAGAACCCCAGGAATAACGGCCAGGAACAAGAATAATGGGCGAACTGATCTTGGAATGGGCATCCTAACTCCGGTCAAAATTTATAGTCCTCATCTGTCATCCTGAGCAAAGCGAAGGATCTCTGTTCTGAACAAAGATTCTTCGGCGAAAGCGCCTCAGAATGGCCAGCCTTCTTTACAAAGGTTTTCCATAGAGGTTAGCCACTTTATGGCTTTCGACTTTCACCTTCACCATGTCACCGGTCTGATACCCGGCTCCTTTGAAGACCACCGTGCGGTTCTGACGACTCTTGCCATAAAAAGCGTCAGGCGTGCGGTCCGCGGGGCCATCCACCAACACTTCTTCAACCTTACCGAGGCGAGTTTCGGATCTTTGAGCGGCGTGTTTCCAAGCCACCTCGTTCAATCGGGCCAACCTCTCGTCCTTTTCCCCTTCCAGAACCTGGTCCAACATACGAGCGGCTACCGTTCCCAGCCGAGGGGAATACTTGAAACTGTAAACGGAATCATATTGAACCTGGTTCAAAAGGTCCAAAGTGCCTTGGAAATCCTCATCGGTTTCCCCGGGAAAACCCACAATGAGGTCCGTGGTAATGAAAAGGTCCGGGATAGATGACCGTAACTTGACCACCCGCTCCAGATAATGGGCCACGCTGTACTTGCGACTCATGCGCTTGAGGACTTTATCGGACCCACACTGCACGGGCAAATGAATGGACTCACAAACCGAGGGAGTCGAGGCCATGATCTCCACCAGTTCGTCGGATAGGTCCAGGGGATGGGATGTCATGAAACGCACTCGCTCGATACCTTGGACCGAACCGACTTGCCTAAGGAGTTGGGGGAAGGTCAGGACCTTGCCTTTGGATTTAAGACCCAGCCCGTAAGAATTAACGTTCTGCCCGAGGAGCATGACTTCCTTGACCCCGGCGCCAGCCAGCTTTTGGGTCTCGGCCAGGATATCTTCCGCTGGGCGGGAAACTTCCCTGCCCCGGGTGAAAGGCACCACGCAAAAGGTGCAGAACTTGTCGCAACCCTTCATGATCTCAATGAAGGCTTTGTGGGGTTGGGAGAGCCGGTCAATGTCGTTCTCGGGGAAATAAACCGGGTCGAAGTCGGCCAGCACTTGACTCTTGCCGGTCCAGGAGGCTTCGCGGATGGTCTGGGGAACTTTCAAATACTGGTCCGGACCCACCACCAAGTCGATATAGGGGGACCTGGATAAGAGTTCGTCCTTATAACTGGTGGCCATACAGCCCAAGACCCCGATGACCCGGCCGTCCCTTTCCTTTTTCCAATCCGCCAGTTTGCCCAAGCGGGAAAAAACCTTGTGTTCGGCGTGCTCTCGGATGGAACAAGTGTTGAAAAGGATGACATCCGCCTCTTCTTCCTTTTGGGTCAGGGCGAAATCATTTTTGAGGAGGAGGGAGGCCACGTGGTCCGACTCCAGCACGTTCGACTGGCAGCCGAGCGTTTCCATAAAGACTTTTTTTACCTGCGTGAGCGATTCCATAGCTTCCTTGCTGTTTCGATTGGGGAGCTAGGATTTTAGCAGTATTTTGGGGGTTCGCAACCGGCCTTTAGAGGGACCAGGCCTACCGATGATGGCGGAAGATCATGTAGACGATATAAAGGGCGAATAGGACCAAGCCAAAGCGCAGGAACCACCGGACGGTCGAGACCCGGCTCGGGCCCCTTCGAGCGATAAGCTCCCGCCCGAAAGCGCGTTCTCTCAAGCTCATAACGCGGCCCTCCTGATCGTAGACCAGGGGCAGGCTGGCCCCGCAACGGCCGCAGACCTTGTTATCGGCAACGTTCATAGCCCCGCAACGAAGGCAAAGAATATCGAGATTTTTTGAGTAGTGTTCGGCTTGTTCGGTCACCCCAAGCCTTTCGAACGAGATGGGTTTTACTTCATGCCGGTAAGACGGGTAATGACCAAGCTGATCTTCTTGGCTTCCTCGGGGAGCTTCTTGACGTTGTAGATATTGAGGATCTTCTTATAGGTATCGATGACTTCCTGTTTCTTCCCTTGCCTGAGATAGACCTCGGCTTTTTTCTTGAGAACTTCCACGTTGTCCGGTTCCAGTGCCAGGATGTTGTCGAAGTAGCTGAAAGCGGCCTCGACCTTGTTGTCTTTCAAGGCCACCATGGCCAGGTTCACATAGATCTGCATGGCCTCCGCCCGCTTCCCCACTTGGAGCAAGGTCCGAGCCAACCGAGGCTGGAGCTTGGGGTCATCGGGCCGCTTTTCCAGGAGCTGGGTCAGGTAACCGTAAGCGGCGTTCCAATCCTTGATCTCTTCCGAAACCCCTAGTAGCTGTTCGATGAGGGCCTCGTCCCCGGGATTCTCCTGGAGCAGGAGCTCGAATTGTTGTTTGGCTTCCTTGGGTTGCTTGAGGGCCATCAGGGTCTTGGCGGCCAACAGTTTGAGCCCGCTATTCCCCGCTTGGGTGGCCAACTCGATGGCGTTCTTGGCCTCGTCAAATCTTCCCGCGTCGAAGGCCAATTGGGCCAGTTTGGTGAAGTGCTTGTTGATGCCCTCCTGGTCGCCCTTTTGCTTGGCGATAGTGGCCAATAGTTGGATGGTCGTAATGCTTTCAGGATCCATCAGGGAAATTTTCCCCGCGAACTCCTGGGCCTGGTCCAGACGCCCCTCGGAGAGATGGATATCCGCGATGGCCTTCAATTGGGCCGACGCTTCGTGAACCATGGCATTTTCAAGGTAGTGATTCGCCAACTTCTCCCGATAGGAGAAATTGATGGGTTCGGCTGCGATATATTGCTCGTACAAGGTTACCGCTTCATCCAACTTACCCTCGGCCACCAGGCGGTCGGCTTCCTGGGTCTTGGTAATGGATTGGAAGAGGCGTTTTTGGTTGAGGTCCATCCGGTCGGTGGAAAGCTTGGCGATCTTCTTTTCGATGGAAAGGATCTTGTTGGCCTGACCCTGCTTCTCGTAAAGTTCCTTGGAGCGAAGGAAGGACTTGAAGGCGTCCGCGTCGTCCTTTTTCTTGGAGAAAGCGTCACCCATCATGTTATGGACGTGAGCGTCCTCGGGGTC
>CAZLND010000294.1:0-3497 GCA_964560635.1 uncultured bacterium
GAGGCCGCTCCCGGCGGAGATTACCGCTTGGTGGTCTCGGGCCAAGGCGGAGTGCCCACTCCCACGCCGACCGGTATCCCGGATATCAGCTCCATCATCGGGCAGCCTGTCACTTTGTCCGGGGATACCACTAACGCGACGGACAACCATAACCAGCCCGTGACCTTCGGCGATACCAGCGTTTATAACTTTGGCGAGGGCGCTCCGGACGTGATCTACCAATTCGTTCCACCACAGACGGGCGAGTATTTCATCGGGGTTTGCAACGCCCAGTTCGATTCCGCCATTTACTTGCGCACCGATCCCGTGGATCCCACCACGGTCCTCGACTTGGACGATGATTCTTATACTTGCAATTCGGGTTACGGCTCCTCGTCCTTCGTCACCGGGACCCTCACCCAAGGCGTCACTTATTACCTGGTCGTTGACGGGTATGGAGCGGACGATTACGGTCCTTACGGGGTCTCCCTATCGCCCTTCGTCCCCCAATGTGTGCTGAGTCCGACGGCTATCCCTGTCGCTTATAGCGGACCCCGGAACCTCACCTATACCCCCGACTTTGTCAACGCCGTCAGCCTTGGGACCGTCTCCCCCGGGACGGACGCGGTCGGGAAGGGAGCGACCAACTACAACTTCGATTCCACCCACAGTTGGAAATTCACGGTTGGCAACTCGGGGAATTACACCATCAATCTGGACTGCTTCTCCGATGGTACGACCAATATGTTGGAAAATATGGCGGTCTATGATTCCGATCAAAACCCGGTCACCGTCGTCAACACTTACCCCACCGAACAAGTCACCCTTTCCCTTGCCCCCGGGGACTACTATGTTTTCTTGAACAGTTTCACGGATGGTATGGACGGGGCCTATCGCTTGGTCGTGCAAGGGTTCACTTCGGATACCACCCCGACCCCGGTCTCGACCTTTACGCCGCTCCCGACGGCCACCAACACGCCCTCGACCTACCGTGTCGTTCCGGCCGACCCCAATGATTACACCGACGCCTCCGGGAACATTTGGTCCGGTTACAATTCGGGCAAGGCCGGTTATTCGGGGCCAGGCGGTTTCGCGAATACCTTGAACAACCCCATTTATGGGACAACTGACCCCACCCTTTATGACAATTATTACGACGACGGGGCGGGGGCGCAGGTCTATAGCTTCGACGTGGCTCCCGGGTCCTATCAGGTCACCCTCAAATTCGCCGAGCTGAACAGTAGTGCGCCTGGTTCCCGTATCTTCAACGTCCTGATCAATGGGAACCGGGTCTTGCATAACCTGGATATCGCTTCCGAAGTGGGGGGCAACAGCGCCGACGACAAGGTCTTCGATAACATCACGCCGGTCTATATCAAGTCGGCTTCTTCTTATCAGATCCAGGTCCAGGTAGGCCCGGCTTCCACGGGTGCTCCCATCATCGGGGCTATCCAGATCCTGCCCCAATCCATGGCCATCGCCACGGCCACACCGACCCCCGCGCTCACGCCTTCCACCGTCTGGCGCGTTATCGCCGGCGGAGCTTCCCCTTACATGACCCTGCCTTACCGTGATTCCCAGGGTAAGACCTGGATGGGTGACACTGGGTTCACGGGCGGTAATTTCATGGCTGCCACGGGAATCCCTGTCATTTCCGGCACCTCGGACTCGGCCTTGTACGCCAATTTCCGTTCCGGGACCATGGTCAACAACAGCTTCTACCAACCCTTCCTCTATAGCTTCCCCGTGCCGCCGGGCAGTTATCAAGTGACCCTCAAATTCTCCGAGGACCAGTTTGCCTACTCCTATAGGCTCTTCAACGTATCCCTCAATGGTTCCAACGTCCTGACCGACCTGGATGTCTATTCGGAGGTCGGGTTCAAAACGGCTGACGACAAGGTCTTCAATAACGTCTCGCCTGACGGAACGGGTCATATCCAGATCGGGTTCGGTCCCGCCACCCAATCGGGCCCCATGGTCAGCGCCATCCAGATCATCCCCCAGACGGGAGTTCTCACCCTTACGCCCACCCAAACCTTTACGCCCACACCTACCTTCACTTTGACGCCAAGTCCCACGAGCACCAATACGCCGTCCGCCGATGTCTCCGTGGATATTTCCTCGGGCAGCGCGTCGGTGCCGGGAAACACCTTGGGCATGCCCGACGTTCATAACCAGCCTGCCACGGCCTTCATGGGAGATTCCACAGCCCTCTATAACTACGGCGCCGGGGCTTCGGACCAGGTCTTCTATTTCAACGTGGACGCGGGCCACGCCGGGGAGAAGCTTTCCATCGGTGTTTGTGACGCCAATTTCGACTCGGTCATCTATTTGCGCTCTGGCACCGCCACCGGACCCCTGGTGGCACTGGATGATGATTCGGAATCTTGCGGCGGCACAGCTTCCAGCCTCGTCACGCCGCCCTTGGCGCAGGGCACCTATTACCTCATCGTGGACGGTTTCGAGGCGGGCGATGCCGGGTCCTTCACCCTCAATATCAATAGCTTCACGCCCAGCTGCACCCTGACTCCAACCTCAACCCCGCTGGTCTCCACCCAGACGGGTACTGTTGTGGTGGACGACACGAGCTTCTCAAATCCCATGGTTTTCACGGCGCCGCTGGCCATTGGGAACGACCTGGTTGGGACGGGAAGTGTCGATAACTACTTGAACCACGTGAATACCTGGAAGTTCACCCTGGCTTCCTACACCAGTTGCGTCCTGTCGTTGGATTGTTTCGATGACGGCACCGGCAAGGCGCGGGTCGGGTTCGACCTTTATGATTCCACCTTCAACCTGGTGGCCTCCTCGGCCAATGGCGACGCGTTGGATCAAATGACCCAAAACCTCCTCGCGGGCGATTATTACGTGGCGGTCTACGCTTGGGATTATGGAGCGCCCCACGCCGATTACCGCTTGGTCATCCAAACCGGGGTGCCCCCGACCTTCACCCCGACCACCACCAATACCGGTACGGCCACCATGACGCCGACGCCTTTGAGCAATCCGGAGGTTTACGGCACGCCTGTGCAAATGGCCTTGACCGGACTGGTCTTTCCCACCGCCCCGGAGGTTCATGGCGGCAACTTATATGTAGGGGACTACTATGACAACGATATCCTTTATTACGCCTTGGGTAACACCAGCCCCACCACACTCATAACCGGCGCCAACTTGCCCTACCAGATCGCCTTCGACAACGCCGGGGTTCTTTATACGGCCTCGTCGGGGAATGGCCAGGTCTTGAAGTACAACTCGACCACGGGCTCCCTCATCGGCACCATCGGCGCGACCGGCACCGGCGGGCCGGGACAGTTCGATCAGCCCAACGGGGTGGCGGTGGACAACAGCGGCGGTCCCAACAACGGGTATGTTTATGTTGCCGATACCTACAATCACCGCATCCAGCGTTATGACGGCACTTCTTTCGTGACCCTGGGTGGTCCTTCTGCGGGTAGTCAGATCGGCCAATTCAACACCCCGACCGGATTGTGCGTGGACGGGCACGGGAATGTGTG
>CAZLND010000295.1:0-3490 GCA_964560635.1 uncultured bacterium
GCTCCCAAACTTATTTCCCCAGCTAGGCTTATGAAACTGATGAACCCGGCCCGCAAACCCAATCTCCCGTCAAAGAACCAATGTTCCATGCCGCCCCGGAAACGCACATTTTCCCCGCCGAACAAAGTATCGTCGGAAAGGGTAAAAGGTACGTCCGCGGTGATCATGGTGTAAGGGTCGAACATATAAGCTACTCCAGTGGTCAGGACCGATGGCACCGATTGCTCGACGCCCGAGCTGTCGTACCGCACCGCGGTCGAAAGGTCGGTCAAGGTCAAGCCCGCTTTGAGGGCAGTATTGTCCTTGAAGGTTTGTCGGAAAAGAAAACCCAGGTCCACCCCCGTTCCGCGGATGATCCCCACCCCGCTGCCGGGGTCGGCCAACAAATAACGGAAACTCGCGCCGAACAAAAGCCGTTTACCGCTCACCGTGTCGATGGGGATCGCCACCGAGCCCATATATTCATCCTCATGAGCCCCTGAAATATCGGTGTAAAAAAGGTTGTCCGTGCTCAGGGCTAAGTGGATACCGTTGGACAAAGGGTAATGGAACGCGAAATAAAGGTTCCGGTCCTTATCGTTGAGGTAGGAGCCGAACATCCCCAAGAGTTCGGGTTGATCCAATTGGGCCAAACCCGCCGGATTCCAATAGGCCGCGCTAGGGTCATCCGCCACGGCCACAAAAGCGCCGCTTAGACCCATGGCCCGCGCGCCGACACCGAGGATACCGCCCCTGTCAAAAAGAGCCCACGCGGAGGAGGTTTCAAGGCCCGTCAAGAGGACAACGGCCAGGGTTCCAAACCATTTCACTGTCTTTTTTTTCAATTGCATAAGAGGGTGAAAACTTCAGTTTTCACCTTAATTCCTTTCAATGAGTAACCATCACCTTCACGATCTTGCGAGCTTGCTGGCCGCTGACGGGATCGACCCCGTCCAGAACGGCCAGATAGATACCTGAAGCAACGGTCTTATGTCCGATATTGCTCAAGTCCCAAGCGGCTGTTCCACTTTGGATGCCCAAGGTTTGGACCAATTCCCCACTGACCGCGTAGATCCTTATTTTACTTTGCCCATCCGCCAGCGTACCAACAAAAGAAGCCACGAACTGGATCACGCCGCCGGGATGCCCGATGTTGGGCAAGGCCGACAGCGAAACATCCTGGCCATGATAGGGCATGAGGAACGCGTCCCTCTCCAGGAACAGCGTGTTCCCTTCCGCCGTATGTTCCTGGATGACGAAGTGATAGAAACCGTTCGGGACCAGCTTGCCATTGAGTCCGGTAACATCCCAGGTGGCGATGGTTTGACCGTTCAAATTCACCGCGATCGAGCCGCCAGCCCCCACGGGATTCGGAACGAAATTCGAAAGGGCCATGGAGAATGTCGTCCCTGCCGCGAAATTGCCCGTACCGCAGAAGGAAGCCACCTTTTCACCCCTGGCGTCATACACACTCACGACCTGTTGGCCGCAAGGCAGGACGATGGTGAGGGTCCCGGTCGGGGTCACGGTGGGCGAATTGCTGGGGGTTGACGTCAGGGTCACCGTGGGGCTGTTGGTCGCGGTATTGGAGCTGGTTGAGGTGGGGCTGCTCGTGGGCGTGTTGGACGGCGTCCTGGTCGGGCTATTGGTGGCGCTATTGGTGGGTGTCAGCGTGGACGTGTTGGTCGATGTGGTGGTCGCGGTGTTTGAAGGCGTGTTGGTCGGGGTTACGGTCGCGGTATTGCTTGGCGTGGCGGTGGGTGTGTCTGTCGAACTATTGGTCGAAGTGTTAGTTGGAGACGTGGTCGGGCTGTCCGTGGGAGTGTTTGTTGGCGTGTCGGTGGCTGTATTGGTCGGCGTGTTCGTCGGCGTGAACGAAGCTTGAGCGTTGGCCGTAGCCGTCTCGTTGGCTTGCTCGGTGGCGGTCAGATTCGGCGTATTGGTCGGTGTATTGGTTGATGTGTTGGTGGGTGTGTTCGTCGGAGTTTCCGTTGGCGTATTGGTCAGCGTGTTCGTCGGGCTGTCCGTGGGAGTGTTTGTCGGCGTGTTGGTGGGTGTAGTAGTCGGTGTGTTCGTGGGCGTATTAGTCGGTGTATCGGTCGATGTGTCGGTGGACGTATTCGTCGGTGTATCCGTCGGTGTATTGGTCGGGCTGTTCGTCGGGCTGTCCGTGGGAGTGTTTGTTGGCGTGTCGGTGGGTGTATTGGTTGGTGTATTCGTGGGCGAAAGCGAAGATTGTGCGTTCGCCGTAGCCGTCTCGTTGGCTTGCTCGGTAGCCGTCAGATTCGGCGTATTGGTGTTGGTCGGAGTGTTCGTGGGTGTGTTACTAGGCGAATCGGTCGAAGTATTAGTTGCAGTGTTGGTCGGCGTGGTGCTGGCCGTGTCGGTCGGGGTGTTGGTCGCGGTATTCGTCGGAGTAGTACTCGCCGTGTTGGTTGGGGTATCCGTAGGAGTATTCGTAGGAGTATTGGTCGCCGTGTCAGTTGGAGTATTGGTGGCGGTGTCGGTTGGCGTGGTGCTGGCCGTGTCGGTCGGGGTGTTCGTGGCGGTATTCGTCGGTGTATTGGTGGCCGTATTCGTCGGGGTATTGGTCGCGGTACTCGTGGGAGTATTCGTAGCGGTATCCGTTGGCGAATTGCTGGCGGTATTGGTGGGTGTATTGGTAGCCGTGTCGGTCGGGGTGTTCGTGGCTGTATTGGTCGGAGTCTTGCTGGCCGTATCCGTCGGGGTGTTGGTAGCCGTGCTGGTCGGCGTATCGGTCGCCGTATTCGTGGGCGTGTTGGTGGCCGTATTGGTCGGCGTATCCGTGGCCGTATTCGTTGGCGTATTGGTCGCCGTGCTAGTCGGTGTATTGGATGCAGTATTGGTAGGTGTGTTGCTAGCCGTATCCGTCGGGGTGTTCGTGGCGGTGTTGGTCGGTGTATTGGTCGCCGTATCGGTAGGTGTATTGGTAGCCGTATCCGTCGGGGTATTTGTAGCGGTATTGGTCGGAGTATCGGTAGCCGTATTTGTTGGAGTGCTAGTTGCTGTGTTCGTCGGCGTGTTGGTGGTGGTATTCGTGGGCGTATTGGTGGCCGTATTGGTTGGGGTGTTCGTGGCCGTAGGAGTCGGCGTATTCGTGGCGGTGTTCGTCGGAGTGTTAGTAGCACTATTTGTGGGTGTATCGGTGGCCGTATTAGTCGGGGTGTTCGTGGCCGTAGGAGTCGGCGTGGTGGTGGCGGTATTCGTGGGCGTGTTGGTGGCCGTATTGGTCGGGGTATTCGTGGCTGTATTTGTCGGCGTGTTAGTGGCGGTATCCGTAGGAGTATTGGTGGCCGTATTCGTCGGCGTATCGGTGGGAGTATTCGTGGCGGTATTTGTCGGCGTATCGGTGGCCGTATTGGTCGGTGTGTTAGTGGCCGTGTTCGTAGGTGTATTGGTGGCCGTATCGGTCGGGGTGTTCGTGGCGGTGTTGGTCGGCGTATTGGTATTGGTGGTTATGTGTGTTTTTGTAGGTGTTTTGGTCGGGTGT
>CAZLND010000296.1:0-3451 GCA_964560635.1 uncultured bacterium
TCTGAAGGACGAAGTCGATACCATCCGCCCCACCGGCCACCCCCAAGTTGGCCTTGAAGGTCAGGTTGAAGTTTTGGGTGAGGTTGATGCAGGTCTTGTTCCAAGCCGCGCCGATCTGGTTATTAGTGGCCGCCGTCAATGTGACCGCTGAACCCTGGATGGCGTTGCCCACCAGGGCCCAATTGGCGCAAGAACCGACGACAGTAGGAACGGGCGTGGGTTGAACGCAAACATTGGCGTAGATGGAAAAATTGGTACCCGGATGATTGCCCGCGGGAACATAGGTTTTCGGGAAGACCCCGGTGAAGCCATAGGGCATGAAATCCGAGGTGCTGGTCCCGCTGTCCCAGGCCATATTGGCGGTCGTGCCGCCGAAACTATTGCCGAGCCAATAGGTGCCCGCTGGCAGGAAGGTGGGAGCGACGGGGAAATAGTTCCACCCTGCCACCATGGCCTGGGTATTGCTTTGCACCACCAAGGTCCCGGGCGCGCCGCCGATATCGTTATAGACCGCCAAGGCCCCCACCGCGTCCGACGAGGCGGCGGTCATATAGGTTTCCAAGGATTGAACGGTGGCCGGTTGGGCCAAAGCGTAACTAGAAGCCGCCAGCCAGCCCGTCTGGCTGTAATTATTCGCCCCCGCCGTGGTGTAACCGAAAGTGGCGGGCAAAGCGCAAGCCACGGGAATGGGGGTGGGAGTTGGGGTGTAACCGCAATTACCAAAGGTCCGTCCCAACATCTCAACGATCTGGTCGGCGGTGACGACCCGAACGTTCGAATGCAATTGGCTGATGCAATTCTGCACGGCCCAAAGGGGCGAACGGATGGATCCGGCCCCGGGATTGTAGTTGCTCCAGTCGTCCCAAGCGCTGACACAGACCATGGCGTAACTACCCTGATTGGTCAGCGGCGACGCGGGAAGAGCGTTAAGGGCCGCCGCGACCCCCACCGGACTGTCGGCGGTTTGCCCGTCGTTGAACATGACATACCCTTCGGACATGATCGGCTTACAGCCGGCCCAATAGATCTGGTTCCCGTTCTGTTTGTAGTTCCCATAGACCTTATAAATGCCGCCCTTCACCTCGGGGAAATTGACGAAGGGCGCCGAGTCGCTCATGACCCCCGTTCCGCCATTGGGGTCATCGATGATGCCGACGGTGCTGAGCCCCGAGGTCAACAACGCCGCTTGCCCCTTGTTCGCCCAAGCCGCCACGTTCCCGCCCGGTTGGTCATAGGGGTAGTTGTATCCCGTCCCCCAGGAGGCGCTTACAAAGGCGTCGTTTGCGGTCGCGGTGGAATAATAATATTCCGCCACCAAAGGCATGTAGGTCGCCAGCATGGGGGAGATCTCCCAGCTCATCGGGAATTTACCCCGCAACGACGAGGCCCACCAAGGCGCACTGTTCAAACCGAAATCGCCCGCGTACCAGCCCAGGTTATCCCCATCGGTCATCACGAAAGCCACATAGGTGACATTGCTTTCCATGACGACCTGGGGCCGTTGGGGACATTTGAGCGGTTGGATGGGCGGCAGGACGGAAAGGGCTTCCAGGTTTTGCGCCACGTCCGTGACGATGAAACTTCCCCCGCCCTGGCTCGTGGCCTGGACATCCGGATACTCGTTCCAGGGATAACCGAAGAATTCGCAAAGGGGCCCGAAGTACTGGGCATAGGTGGTATCGACCGAGGGCGAAAGGTTGGCGTCGCTGAAGACGAAAGACTTGTGGGCCACCGCATAATCCCGGCTATTGATCTCGTTCTGGACGAAAAGGTCCAAGACCTTCCCTTTCGTGAATTGGGAGCCGTAATTGGTGAAGGTCCAGTTGTCGGTCAGGCCGTCGGCGTTGAAGGCGATGTTCACGCCGTTGGCGGCGGCAGTCCCCACTTGCCCATCCGAGATGGGGATATCCTTCCACAAACCGCAAAGGGAGGTGGCCACGTTGACACTGGGATTGTTGGGGGTGTATTGGACGCCTTGATTGAAGGAGCTTCGGAATTGCGAGACCAACGACCAGACCGAGGTGACATTGTGGATGACGATCCCTTGGCCCTTGAGCTCGTTCGTGACGGTCTGTTCCACCGTTCCGCCGTTATCGATCCAGATCATCTGGGAGCCGTTCTGTGCATTAACAAAACCGGCCAATACGGTAGCGATGGTCCCTTCGTCAGCGGCAAAAGCGGAGGTCGGGATGACCCAAAGGTCCGTCAGGGCCGCCGTATATTTGGGTATCGGTGCCGCGTGAAGGGACGATTGGCAGGCCAAGAAGAGGACCCCCATCGCGGCGAATAATTTTTTCGAACCCAATTTCAAAGGGCTCTCCTTAAGTTGAACGATCCAAAACTACCGAAGCACCATCAGTTTCACTATCCAGCGTTTCCCCTGCGCCTGGACCACTAGGTAATAAACCCCGTTGGCCAAGGGGTTCCCATTCCGGTCGGTCAGGGGGATATCCAGCACCGTCCCCGGCGCCACATTCGACCAACTCAAGCTGTTGAGACTTCGGAAAGCAGAGCTATAGAGGGTCACCTTCACGTCGGAAACCCCGGTCAAGGGAACGGAAAGATGCGCCGGGCCAAGGCCTGAGATGGGGTTGGGGTAGATGACAGGACCGGTTCCAGGGGTCGAAGTCACCGTTGGGGTGGATGTAGGCGTTTGTGTAAAAGTGAAAGAGGGAAAAGGTGTAAAGGTTTTGGATGCCGTCGGAGTAAAGGTTGAACTCGAGGTGGGGGTAAAGCTGGATGTGGAGGTACGGGTTGGCGTAAAGGTTCCCGTGAAGGTTGCCGTCACTGTAGAGGTAAAGCTGGCCGTTAAAGTGGCGGTGTAACTATTGGTAGAAGTCGAGCTATTCGTAGCAGTGGAAGTAAAGCTGAAGGTCGGCGTAAAGCTCCGGGTGGAGGTGGAAGTGACCGTATAAGAAGCCGTAGGACTCGAGGTGGTTGTAAAGCTTGGGGTGCTGGTCATCGTCCTGGTGGCGCTGGACGTGGCGGTAGCTGTGTTTGTCGGCGTCATCGTCCGCGTGGTTGTCGGCGTCACCGTCGGCGTATTGGTCGAAGTTCCGGTAGGGGTCAGCGAGTGGGTGGAGGTGTTCGTGGAAGTGGCGGTGGGTGTGGAGCTATTGGTCGGGGTACCGGTCGAAGTAAAGGTGCGGGTGGGCGTCGAGCTGAAAGTGGCAGTAAAAGTGGGAGTAAAGGTTCTGGTATAGGAAGCCGTGGAAGTTGGGGTAAAGGTCGATGTTCCAGTCGAGGTGAAAGTTCTTGTGGGAGTGGAACTGAAAGTCGCGGTGGAAGTGGGAGTGTTGGAACGGGTCCAAGTAAACGTGGCGGTCGGGGTAAAGCTGTTGGTTTTTGTAGGAGTGAAGCTATAGGTCGAGGTTGGAGTGGGAGTGTTCGTCTTAGTGGGGGTGAAGGTAGCTGTCGAGGTAGAGGTAAAGGTCTTGGTGGAAGTGAAAGT
>CAZLND010000297.1:0-3433 GCA_964560635.1 uncultured bacterium
TCCTCGGCGGCGAGGTCCTCGATGTTACGCACGGAGATTCCGCCGGATGATGGAAAGTCCGACCAAGGTCAGATCCGGTTCAATGTGACGGAACAACCCGGTCGCCTTGAAAAAACCGCAATAACCCCCGGTCGCGATAGCGGGCGCGGCGCTCCCCAATTCCCTTCGGATCCGAAGGAGCAACTCTCGGGTGGTGCCGACGGCTCCATGGTAGATACCCGACCGGACCGCTTCTTCCGTGGACCTTCCGATAGCGAACCGGGTCTTCTCAAAGCGGACCATGGGGATCTTGGCGGTGTATTCGTTCAAGGCCCGAAGGGATATGCCCAGTCCCGGCAAGATGGCCCCTCCGCAATAAGCGCCTTTCTTGTCCAACACATCGAAGGTCGTCCCGGTGCCATAATCCACGACGATGGCCGGGGACCCGAAAAGTTCCTTGGCCGCTACCGCGTTGGCCAAACGGTCAGCTCCCACTTGCGATGGTTTCTTGACCCGCACGGGAATGCCCAACCGTGATCCGCTGGTGACGAAATCCGGCTCTTCACCAAAAGCGTTCCGAAGGGCTTTGCGAACAAGGCTGTCGACCGGCGGTACGACGCTGGCCACGATGGACCCTTCCGCGTCCGAAAGACCGGCGAGTTTCTTGGCCCAAAGGACCGTTCCCTTCCGCGACTTCAATGCCGCTGTCGGCACCACATGGCGTTTGAGGACCGTCCGACCCTTCATCAATGCCGCCACGGCCCGGCTATTGCCGATCAATATGGCCCAGATCACGAAGACTCCTTTTTTATCAACAAACTTCAAAAGTTATGGCTATTGAACCACCAAGACACCAAGGCACCAAGAACCCCGAAGATTTAGTTTCTAAAACAACAAAGATTCTGATTCCTTCATTTTGCTTTTCTTGGTGTCTTGGTGCCTTGGTGGTGAAAATTGGTTTTCTTAAAATTCTTAGTTTCCAAAACTTCCACGTCGCCCGAAAGGACCCTTTCAACTTTCCCCATGCCGGTCTTGACCAAAAGAGCCCCTATCCCGTCGATATCGAACGCTTCCCCGACAAAGACCCCATTGGCCTGGGTCACTTTGACCCGCTTCCCGAGACTCACGGAGTTCTTGCGCCACTCCAAAAGGACCCGGTCGAGATCGCCATTCGTAAGCCATCCATAAGTGCTTTCCAGTTCGCGCAGAAGCTCTTGGAAGAAAAGGGCGTTTTTCACTTTTCGCCCAGTGGCAAGAAAACAACTGGTGGCGATGGGCCGAAGCTCCTTCAGGAAATCACGGGTCGTTTGGTGCAGGTTGATCCCGATCCCCAGCACGACCGGTGTCATTTTATCTTTTTTGGGGGCCGTTTCGGTCAAAATGCCGCAGAGTTTCCGCCCATCCACCAACAGGTCATTCGGCCATTTAATACCGGCTTTTATCCGGAAGGTTCGGCAAGTCCGGGCCACAGCCACCGCGGCGGCCAAAGTGATCTTGGGTAACTCGTCGGGAGGAAGTTTGGGCCGAAGAACGATCGAGAAAAGCAGGGATTTGCCAGGGGTGGAAGCCCAAGGACGGCCACGCCTTCCCCTTCCCTGGGTCTGGGACTCGGCCGTCACCACCGTTCCTTCCGGGGCACCCTCTTCGGCCAAGCGCCGGGCGATGTCATTGGTGGACCCCACTTCTCCCAAGAAAAGGATGGACCTTCCAAAAGAACGGGTCTTCAACCCCTTCCAAAACACTTCGGGAACCGGAAGGGGCTTCGGGGTTTTCAAAAGGGGAATAGTTCCAAGGAAAAATCGATGGCGGGGGCCGAGTGGGTCAAGGAACCCGAGGAGAAACGATCCACTTTAAGATGGGAGTAGCGGCCGATATTCTTGGCCGTCAAACCGCCCGAAGTCTCCACCTGCATCTTGCCTTTGACCAATCCCAGGATGTCGTTGAAGGCCCGGGGGTCAGCGTTGTCCACTAGGATGATGTCGGCCCCGGCCCGAAGGGCTTCCGAGGCTTGGTTGAAATCCTCGACCTCGACCTCGATGAATTCATGGGGACCATATTTTTTACGGGCCGCTTTGACACAAGGGTAGACTCCGCCGCCCAATCGAAGGTGGTTGTCCTTGATAAGGACATGTCCCGCCAAGTTGAAACGGTGGTTCTGTCCCCCACCCACCCGGACCGCGTAACGCTCCAACCGTCTCCAAAGGGGTGTGGTCTTTCGGGTGTCATAGATGCGGGGCCCTTTAACCGACTCAGCGAATTGGCGGGTCAAGGTAGCCACTCCCGAGAGGCGGCTCAAAAGGTTCAAGGCGACCCTTTCAGCGGAAAGAAGGGCTTGGGCCGGTCCGGTAAGCTTAGCGACCTTCATGCCAGGCGTCACTTTCGCCCCTTCCTTTTTCAAAGGAACAAGTCGGCAGTGGCGATCGAGCAGTCGGAATATCTCCGTCACGACCGGAAGCCCCGCCAAGACGCCTTCACTCTTGGCCAAGATCTCCCCCTTGGCCTTAAGATGGGGGGAAATAACAGCTTTGGTCGTCCGGTCTTCCCAAGCGCCATCTTCTTTCAAAGCTTGCCGCAGCAAGGGGCGGACAGAGGATAGGTCAAGCAGGGATCCCATTGTCGTCAAATGTCCAAGAACTTCAAATTTTTCTCAATACGAGAAATCTTGTCCTTAGCTTCCTGAAGTTTAGCCTTTTCCCCGTCAACCAATGATACGGGAGCGTTCTTAACGAACTGTTCATTGGATAGTTTTCCTTGGATCGCCAGGATGTACTTCTCCAATTTTTCCTTTTCCTTTTGTTGTTTCGCCGCTTCTGCAGTTAGGTCGATTAAGCCTTCCAAGAGAATGTAAATCTCACCATCCGTTATTGGAGAAAAGGCGACCGGTCCCGGAAGTCTTTTTGTCTCAAAATTCACGACCTCAACGCGAGCCAAATTGATGACCTGCGACTTAAAACTTTCAATTCTTGTCCGAACGCCTTTTTCACAAACAACAACGATTGTTACTTTGGCTGCCGGCGAAATATTCAATTCACTGCGGCTGGTGCGAATGACGGTCACCATTTCCTGCAAGAAGCTGTAATCCTTCACGGCTTTCTCATCCACCGGATAATCGGTGGGTTTAGGCCAGGGGGACTTCATGATGTATTCCGATCGTCCCGGCAGTTTGTGCCAAAGTTCCTCGGTCACAAAGGGCATGACCGGATGAAGAAGTCGCAGGACGCCATCCAAGACCGTGACCACCACCGAGGCGGCCAATCTTTTCTCGGGAGAATCGGCGGCCGAATAAAGCCGGGGCTTCAGGGATTCCAGGTACCAATCGCAAACCTCGTTCCAAAGGAATCGGTAAAGGGTTTGGGAAAATTCCGCTACCCGATAGCGCTCGTAATCCTTCGTCACTTCCTCGGTCACCTGGGAAAGACGGCTCAATATCCATTTGTCCTCCAACATCAATTCC
>CAZLND010000298.1:0-3429 GCA_964560635.1 uncultured bacterium
AGGTGAGCATTTGAAAGTGGATCATTAGATAAATGCGAAACCGCGGTCTACTGTTCAACTGATCCAATGATCGTTCAAAAAGGCGGACCCGAAAGGGCCCGCCTTTTTTGTTTCAGGAGTGTTAAAGGGCTCGGGCGACCATAAAGTCGGTGGTTCCTGAGGTGGAACCGTTGAGTTCCTCGCCGAACTCAAAGAGCCAATCCCCGGTCTGGAAGGCCACTTGGGGAACGATGGTCCAATCGGATCCTAAGGAACTGTCGTTCAAGAATAGGGTGGAATTGGATTCCACTTGAAGGAACCATTCGGGGCTCAAGGTGTAACCCAATCCCGTGTTCAAGAACAAATTGTTCCGGGAGGGCTTATCCACCAGTTCGTTGAAACCATAATTCCCTTGGATGAACCATTTACCGAAACGGTATCCGCCCAACAGTTCAGGTGTCAGGCTCCCGCTGAGGAACTTGAAGCGGGAATCGGGAAAAGCGTACTCGCCGCCGGCCTCGATGGAAAGGACGCCCGCTTCGTCGCTGTCCGAGGTCCCAAACTGATCCATCACATACCGCAAATTCAACCCCATGGATTCGATGGCCGCGGGGCCCTGGCCCAGCGGTTGGCGGGCGATAAGGTTCGGGAAATCGACCTCGAGTCCCCAGTCTTTCTCCAAGGCAAAATGGCCTTCTCCATAAAGATAGAGGTAATGACCGGCGGAGGTGTCATTATCCACGGACCCGGAAAGGTAATAGGTGTTCTGGACCGACGCGCTGTCAATGTTCAAAGACCGGATCATTCCCCGCGATGGATCCTCGTCCGCCAGGGCTCCGAAGGGAAGGCCGATGGAAAGAAGGGAAAGACACGTTACTTTTAAAATCGTTGTCAGGGAAAGGGTGGGTCTCAAGGCCGGATTCCTTTCAGGGAATATCGTTTCACCGTACCGAGGCAGAGGAAGTTCGAAACAAACTTTACCGCCGGGACCAGTTTAAAACAACTAATTAGGCGAATTTAAGGCCCCGATTACTTATAATCACTCCCGTCCATCCGCCTTCGCCTTGAGACGACGAGCTTCGCTCGTGCGGGATGAGGGAAGGCTACGGCGGATTTCGCCAACTCGTGGGCGGGTGCCCGCCGAAGCCTTGGCGCAGGTGGGCTAAAATATGACACGGGATTAAACCGTGAGTCTCCATTAACTTGAGCGGGAGGAATTATGCGTCCGAAGTCATTCCTGGTTTTGGGTCTTGCCATGGTGTTTTTGTCCGGATGGGGCAAACATACGGGAGGAGCCAAGGTCAAGATCGGCCTTTCCCTTGACACTCTCAAGGAAGAACGCTGGCAACATGACCGCGACCTGATCGTCAAGGAATGCGAGGACGACAACGGCGAAGTCCTCGTTCAAGCCGCCAACAACAACGACGCCCTCCAGATCGAACAGGCCGAGAACCTCCTGACCCAGGGCGTCCAAGTGCTGATCGTGGTGCCCCATAACGGCAAAGTGGCCGCTACCATCGTGGGAGCCGCCCACAAGGCCGGGGTCAAGGTCATCGCCTATGATCGCCTCATCCGCGACTGCGAACTGGACTATTACGTGGCCTTCGACGCCCCCAAGATCGGGGAAATGCAAGCCAAGTACCTCTTAAAGAAACAACCCAAGGGCAATTACGTCATTATCGAGGGCGGCCCCACGGACAATAACGCCGTCCTTCTCAAGGATGGTCAAATGAAGATCCTGCAGCCTTCCATCGACAAAGGCGACATCAAGGTCGTCACCCAGCAATGGGCCAACGATTGGTCGCCCATCGAGGCTCTCAAGATCATGGAGAACGCCCTGACCCGCAACGACAACAAAGTGGACGCGGTGCTGGTCTCCAACGACGGTATGGCGGGCGGCGCTATCCAGGCCCTAGCCGAACAGAAGATGGCGGGGAAGATCCCCGTCACCGGGCAAGATGGGGACTTGGCGGCCTGTCAGCGTATCGTGGCCGGTACCCAAAGCATGACCATCTACAAACCGCTCAAGAAAGAAGCGGCCGAGGCCGCCTACTTGGCTCTCAAACTGGCCCGCAAGGCCACCTCCTTCGACTGCCAGTTCGTACCGGTCAACAACGGGAAGAAGGACGTGCCTTCGGTCCTGTTGCTTCCGATCATCGTGGACAAGGCCAACCTGGACAAAACCATCATCGCCGATGGTTTCCAGAAAAAAGAGGCGGTTTACAAGAAGTAAAGGGTCGCGGGCATGCCCTTACTTGAACTGAAGAACATCACCAAGGATTTCCCGGGTGTCCGGGCATTGGACGGTGTTTCCTTCAGCCTGGAAAAGGGAGAGGTCCACGCCCTTTGCGGTGAGAACGGCGCGGGCAAAAGCACCCTCATCAAGATCCTCTGCGGCTATTACCCCCATGGTAGTTTCTCCGGCGAACTCCTTCACGACGGCCAGCCCCTTCGTTTCAAGAGCCTCAAAGCCTCCGAAGAAAAGGGCATCGCCCTCATCGCCCAAGAACTAGCCCTGGTCCCCGAATTGTCCGTGGCTGAGAACCTGCTTTTGGGCAGGGAGCCAACGCGATTTGGTTTTATCCAAAGGGCAAAGGTGCGGGAAGAAGCCCGTAAAGCCTTGGAGATGGTGGGCTTGGACGTTGACCTGGATAGACCTGTTCGGGAATTGGGCATCGGCCAACAGCAGATGATCGAGATCGCCAAGGCCCTTTTAAAGAAGGCCCAAGTGTTGGTCATGGACGAACCCACCGCCGCCCTCACCGAAGGGGACGTGGAGCGTCTTTTAGGTCTCCTGGGGCGGCTTCGGGCCCAGGGTGTTTCCTTCGTTTACATCAGTCATCGGTTGGAAGAAGTGGAAAAGATCGCCGACCGGGTGACGGTCCTTCGGGACGGCCGGTCCATCGAAACCGCGCCCCTTTCCCGTTTCAGCCGCGACCGCATCATTTCCCTCATGGTGGGCCGCGAGGTCAAGAATCTCTATCCCCGGCCCCAAACCACCCCCGGCCCTGTTGTCCTTGGTGTCCAAAATATCCGGGTCCCTGACCCGGCCAACCCCGGCCGTTTCGTGGTGGAAGGGGTTTCCTTCGAGGCGAGACAAGGGGAAATTTTGGGTGTGGCGGGTCTTATGGGCGCGGGACGCACGGCGCTGTTAAGCGCCTTGTTCGGGGCCGCCCGCAGTAAAGCCCAGGGCACCCTGACCTTGAACGGAATATCTCGACCCCTCTTTTCCTCTCCCCGCCAAGCCATCGAAGCCGGAGTAGCTTTGGTCAGCGAGGACCGTAAAAGGTTCGGGCTGGTCCTGGAAAGTTCGGTGAAAGAGAACCTCATCCTGGCCTCCATGCGGCGACTGGTCAAATGGGGATTCTTGGATGGCGCGGCCATTGAAAAAGAATGTAGCGCCCAAGTGACGACCCTCGGCGTCAAGACCCCGAACCTGTCGGCCCTGGT
>CAZLND010000299.1:0-1136 GCA_964560635.1 uncultured bacterium
CACCAGCAACAAAAGGAACAGTCCCTGGAAAAGCCCGTCGTTGAAAAAGCCGCCTAGTATCAAGCTATTACCCGTGAAGTAATAAAAAAGGAAAAAACCAAGGATGGCCACCACACAAGCCTTGAAGGGTTTTAATCCGTCCATTCCCTTCACGGGGACCGAAAGGTAAAGAAGAACGGCCAAGACCACCGGCAAAGGAAGTGCTCGATAGGCCGTATAGGTGTAAACCCCAAAGGCAAGGGCGAAACTCCATTGGATCAAATGCTTGGCGTCCGGGCGGCGAAAGACCCGCAAGGTAAATAGAAGGAGAAGGGCCACCGCCAAGGGCATCGCGGCGATACGCATGCCCAGCAGGCATTTGAGCCACATGTCGCGGTTCACGGCCCCCAGGACCGCCAAAAGGAACCCGGCCCTACGACCGGATAGCTCCTTCCCCACCAAGTAAAGGACCCAAATCGTAAGAAGGTCCAGCGAGATGCAGGAGAGCCTTTGAACGACCAGCCCCTTGGCCGAGGGCATGAACCACCAAAGGAAAGCCGTGAAGTAGGAGAAAAAGGGTTCCCGGCGGCCCACGTCGAACACCCAGTGGTGGGCGTTGAAGTCCAGGATGTTCCGGGGAGCCACGATCTCATCGGCAAAGTCATCCCAATAGGTTGGCACCGGTTCCCAGCCGTGGTATAGCCTCGTGTAAAGGACCACTCCAAAGGCCAGCAGAAGCCAAAAATAGCGGTAAGGAAGGGACAGGATCTTACGGGTCAAAAGAAACCTTTCACGAATAGGACATGGAGCCTACGGGAAAAACCCGTAGTTCCTTTTTTGCCTACCTACGCCAAGGCTTCGGTAGGCATCCGCCCAGGGCTTGGCGGAATCCACCCTAGCTTTCCCACCAGCCCACAGGCGAAGCCTGGGCTATTGGGCGAAGGCGGATGGGGGCACAGTTTAAGACGACGGGCATGCATTATGCATTAATTTTTCGGGAGAACTAAAAAGACGGGTTGTTCGTCTGAATAGATAGAGGGTTCAAAAGGAAAAGCCCATGACCCGCAAAGTGAAAAACTTATCCGCGAAGATCATCCTGGATTTCCTGGCACTTTTCGCCATGTCGGCGGCCTATTTGGTGGGTAAGGTCCTGTCGG
>CAZLND010000299.1:1236-3383 GCA_964560635.1 uncultured bacterium
CCTGGGGTCCGTAACGCCCAGGTTCTCCTTCGAGAAAAAGGGCTCCCCCGTTTGGGTGCCGATCATGGCGCCGAAATAGCGATTGAAGATATCGATGTATTCCAAGGCCCGACTCCCGGGCTTCTTGATGAATTGGCTCTCGTAACAGCGTACCGCCGCGAGCTTCCTCTCGTGATTCCCCGTGGTGTCCACGATGAAAGAGGGTTGAACATTTGGCCGCAGGTGGGAGCAGAGGTGGTAATAGAGTTTGGGCGGGTACCAGGGGTCGCCCTTCATATCGGTCTTTACTAGTTTGGCCCAGAACCGGGCGGCTTCCACCAACTGGCAGCCTCCCCAATGGTCCGGATGAGCGTCCACCCAGTAAGGCGCGAAGATGATTGCGGGCCGGTACTTACGTATGACTTCCGCCACTTTCCGGCGGGCGGGTATGGTGTCCTGTAATTCCCTGTTCTTGAGGGGAAGGATGAGATGGTCGTCCAACCGGAGCACCCGCGCGGCGGCCTCGGCTTCTTTCAGGCGGGTCTTGTGATTCCCATAGGGGGTAGGCTCGCCGTCGGTTAAGTGGCAGACCACCACCTTGGCGCCCTTGGCCTTGAGGGACAAGAGAGTGCCTCCCATGGCGATCTCCACATCGTCCGGGTGGGCCCCAAAGGCCAACACATCCACCAAGGAACCGCTTTTCGCGGCTCCACCGGGAGCCACGGTCTCAAAGGTTTGGATCTTCTTTTGTCGTTTTTTCATTTTCCACATTATATTGGTTTTCTTGGCGTCTTGGAGTCTTGGCGTTGGATTTGGGTGTTTGCACAAACAAAAAAGGCCTCCCCAGAATGGGAAGGCCTTTTTAATGAGTGTCGATTAGGCCCCCGACTTGACCACGTTCGCCGCCTGCTTGCCCTTTGCTCCCTGCACGATCTCGAAATTCACTTCTTGCCCTGCCGTCAAGGTCTTGAACCCATCGCCCTGAATGGCCGAGAAATGAACGAACACATCTTCCCCGCCCTCTTGTTCGATGAACCCATAACCCTTACCGGCATTGAACCACTTCACTCGACCAGTTGGCATCTTTCTGATCCTTTCTTTTCCGCATCTTTCCCCCGCCAGCCCCGTGGCTTCCCTCTGTCGCGTTCCTGTTACAGGGATGCCGACTTCAGATGCCCCCGGCTGGACAAGTCCACCGCCACTGATGCTAAAGACGATGTAACGTCAGTTTAACGGAAAGGAAAGACTTATTTCAACGCCTTTCCCGAAACTCTTAGGGATCCGTTTTGAAAATTTTTATAAGCAAGTGCCGGTCCAAAATTTTCAGTCTGGCAAATTTCAACACGAAGGGTTCCCGAGAAGCGTACGGGTCATTGGACACCTAGGACCTGATAAGGACCTCTCAAAATAAAGGCTTATCCGGATGCTGGGCCAGATTCAGCATCCGCCCCAAGGCCGGCATGCCTTTGGAGCCAAGCCAAGCGCCCGAACCCGCCGGCGCCCGGTCCAAGGTGGCCAGATTAAAAGCGAAGAAAGTGAAAAAGCCCTCCACGGTCTTTTCCCCGTCCTGGTTCCAGGCGAACCTTACCCCCAGGTCGTTGGGAAGACCCGTGCCGCCGTTGAACACTTCGGTTTCCAAGTGGAATTCAGCCCCATAGGACCATTGGGTGGCCCCATGCTCGTCAAAAGCCTGGTCCGAGAAGAGGTCGAGAACGAAGTCCTGGAAATAAAGGCTGGGATTCCAGAGTCCATCCCTTATTTGAAGTAAGGGGATCGAGTAGTCTTCGGAGAGGGCAATGCCACGCAACCCACCTAAAGCCGCGCTGTAACCCCGGATGTCGGGAAAAACCCCGCCATTATTTTGGGGATCCTCAATGCCGATGACCCCCACTCTCAACTGACTGGAAGGAAAGTATTGGAGCAGGGATAGATAACCAAAAAGAGCCGTGCGGTCCTGGTCCGCCCCCCAGGAAACTCTTTGTAGGGGGGTCGTCACCAAGGCGGTGAGGCGGGTCGTCGGATAAGCAAAAGTGGCGAGGACAAAGGGATCGAACTGACTATCGGTCAGGGCATTGGTCAAACCCAGGTTGAGGCCCAGGTCCAGGTTCGTCATTCCCCCGGACAGACCCAACTTCAGTGGATAAACCGTTTGGAAATAAAGTGAATCG
>CAZLND010000300.1:0-3375 GCA_964560635.1 uncultured bacterium
CCCAACAACTGGGCGGACTTCATGGGGATCCGCGGCCACTGGATCTCCTTGGGCATGCTCTTCGGGACCATCATGTGGTTCAACGTTTGGTTCATCATCTGGCCCAGCCAGCGCAAGATCATCAACGGGGTCAAGACCGGCAACGCCGCCCCCCCCGAAGTGGTGACCCGCGCCGCCAACGCTTCCAAGATCAACGTCTACCTTTCCATCCCCCTGGTCTTCGCCATGTTGGCCGCCGGCAAACATTTCATCCATGATGAGTGGTATTGGTACGTCGGGGTCCTGGCTATCGGATTCATGGCCGCCAATGGCCTTTACAAGCGCGCCGCCAAGGTTTCCACCGAAGTTTAACTCGCACGAGTAGCTGAAAATAAAAAAGGCCCCGGGAAAACCCAGGGCCTTTTTTATTGGGATGAATTTTATTCCTCAGTTGGCGATATGCCGCATTCCCTCACCCGAGGCGTTCCCCAGTATCTCGGGGCTGAACTCGACCTTGTGCTCCAGAAGATTCTTCAGGTAAGTCCGGCGGATGTTCTTGAAGAATTTCTCCAATTCCGGATCCGCGTGGTTGGCTTCCAACGCGAGCAGGTTGATGGCCATCATGAAGGCCATTTCCACGTAATCATGGCGGAAGTCGATGCTCTTGGAAACGAAGTCGTTGTACCTTTTGATCCCGCTCTTATAGATCTCCATGGCCTTTTTATCATCCTGGCCCTGGTAATACTTCCCCATCAGGTAATAGACCTCCAGGTCCAACACTTCCGAACGGACGATGTTCTCGAACTGGTTGACGGCCTCCACCACATAAACCTCTTTGGCGGAAGTCGTGGCTTGGAAATAATTCTTCAGGCAGAATTTGGCGAAACGGGCGCGAAGCTGATGGTCTTGGGGATTGCGGTGAACGGCGGCTTTGAACTTGCGGAGCTCAACGCCATGGACCAGCTTTTTGAGGAAATTCAGGAAGGGGGCGGCGATGCTGTAAAGTAAGGTCATGGTTCGAAAATTTTAGCACCACTCTCAAAAACTTGTCAAAAATTACTCCCAAAAACACGGAAAAAATCGGATGTCCTTGTTAGCAATTTTTTTGTCCACTTTCAGGAAAGGGAAAAAGGTTACAAAAAAAGCGGGAAAATTTAGGTGAGTGAGTTAGAACTGCTGCAGTTATGGCAAAGCTGTCACGAATCTTTGCAGACCCATTTCCCCGGTTTGGCCGTCAAATGATCTCGTTGGCCGTGGCGTTCTCTTTACCTTGGATGGACTTAAGCTGTTCCGACTGGGTGGGGTTCAGGATCTTGTGCTCCAAATCCATTTCCGCCTTGATCTTGACGCTCAGGCGTTTGCCATAGAGCTCCGCGATCTTTTGGACCGCAGTGTCCAACTTGACCTGATCCGGTTCGGGCTTGTCCATCTCATTCTCTAATTCCACTTGAAGAACTTTTAGCTGGCCGTCCATCTCCGCCATGGCCTTGCGATAGGCGGCGTGGCTCTTGCGCAGGAGCTGTTTTTGCTCGTCGGTCAATTGAAGCCGCTTGATGATCTCGTGACGGGTCAAATGAAGGGCCGGGGTCTCGGTGGGTTTGGGTTTGGAAGTATCCCCGGAAGGCTGGGCCTGGACCTGGTTGAAGATCCCCGTGCAAAGGGCAAATGCGGCCAAAATGGCTAGCTTGGAAATTTTCATCGTTCCCCCCAAATGAATTTTCGGATCATCAACGGCTCAACTCCCCGCCACTCATAGGAGGATCTGATCCTCGGGCGCAGGGTCTATATGAACATCCTCGAACAAATTGGCCATCCCGGACGAGGGATCGGACAAGAGCTTGGAGACCTTCACCATTCCCAGGTCCTTGGTGATATTCTCGGGACTTGAAACGGAGATGACATAAGAGGCCATCTCCTGCTGATCCACGATAGAGCGGTTATAAAGAAAGCCGGTAAAAGCCACGGCCAGGCAGGCCATAGCCGCCACCCAGCGGACCGGGTGCCCCCAGGGCCGCCAAATGATCTCGCTCCAAAAATGCTTCCCGCGGGAAGCGATCTTTTCCTCGATCTTGAACCAAGTGCGTTCAAAGACCTCCGGTTCCGGGGAGGCCTTGGCCATCTTTTGGAGGGCTTTGGTGATGTCTTGTTCTTTCAAAGTATGTCTCATGACTGACCTCTTCATTTCTTCAAACGTCTTCGGACGAAATCCCTTCTTTTTCCAGCTCTTCCTTCAAAAGGGCCTTTGCCCGGTGGATATTGGACTTCACCGACCCCAGTGAAAGTTTCAGGGCCGCCGCAATATCCTCGTAACTCAACTCATCCATCTCCCTCATCAAAAGGCAGGCCTTTTGCTTGGCCGGGAGTTTCTCCAAGGCCTTCGTGATCGAGGGGCTGAACCCCAGGTCCATCACTTTGGCGCCCGCTTTTTTATCCTGGATCTCCGGGGCGTTCTCGAACCCCAAGAAGGCCAGGATCTTCCGCCGCCTCAAAATATCCAGGCAGTGGTTCGTCGTCATCCGGTAAAGCCAGGTACTGAATGCCGAATCCCCCCGGTAATTCTTGATACGGTCGAAAACCTTCAGGAAAACTTCCTGGAGAGAATCCTCCGCGTCATGGGGAGACCCCAACATGCGCCAAGAAAGGTTGAAGACCTTTGTTCTGTGCAGTTCGTACAGAACATTGAGTCCGGTGATGTCCCCTCGCTGGCAACGGTTGATGGCCTCAAGTTCTGTCATAGGTCACCTGGTTCACCCAATCTTAGGACGCATGGATATATCAAATAGTTGCAGTTCGAAGCCCCTTTTTCACCGGAAAAGCCCGGCCAAAGCCCCGCGTTTAAACGTTTTTCGAGGTCTTTATTCGTCCCGAAGGAATGTCAAAAGGCTCCGGACCATCAACCCCGTGCCCCCGGCGGTCAAATAAGGGATGGCGGAGTATTCCCTGTCCATCCAAGCCGGACCCGCGATGTCCAGGTGGACCCATGGGGTGTCCCCCACGAATTCCTGAAGGAACAAAGCCGCCGTGATGGTTCCCGCCTTGCCGGGCGCCCCGATATTCTTGATGTCAGCCACGTTGCTTTTGATGTCATCCTTATATTCTTTGACCAGGGGTAGTTCCCATATCCGCTCTCCCTCGGCTTCGGTGGCCGTCTTCACGCGTTCGAGTAATTTGGGGTCGTTAGAGAGGGCACCGCTGACGAGAGCTCCCAAGGCCACAACACAGGCTCCCGTCAAAGTCGCCAGGTCCACGATCTCGTCCACCTTTTCTTTGACCGCGTAGGAGAGCGCGTCCGAGAGGATAAGACGCCCTTCGGCGTCCGTATTCAAGACTTCCATGGTCTTTCCATTCATAGCCCTCAAAACATCCCCCGGCTTGTAGGCCCTGCCCCCTGGCATG
>CAZLND010000301.1:0-3354 GCA_964560635.1 uncultured bacterium
GATCGAGCAAGATTTAATGAAGATCGTACCCAGGGAGGAGTGGCTTCACTTCTCGCACCGCCTGATCCAGCATGGCCGCAAGGTCTGCGACGCCCGCAAGCCGCTTTGCAGCGTTTGCACCCTCGCCAAATGGTGCCCATCCGTGTACAAGAACACCTGATCTCAAAAAACATTAATTTCCCGGAAGGCTTTTCACATACTTTCCATCCCGAAAACGCATCAGGACCGTCCCGCTTTTGGCGTATAGATAATCCATCGCAAGATCGGTGTCCTGAAGGGTTACCCCAAAATATTTTCGAAGCTTCGGATTGAGCTTCAAAACGATGTCGCGCACCGTCCCTAACATGTTTTGCTCGATCTCTGGGTCTTGGGACGTTCCGATGACGGAAATATCCAAGTCCTTTTTTTCTGGATCATAGCTCACGATGACCCGATAGGTATGGGTCCCGTCAAAAAGGCCTCCTGAGGATTTGGCTTCGACGATCGTCCCAACCTTCAGCAAATAAGCCTGTAAATAATTGGCAACCCTCTCCCCCGCCGGAACGCTTTGAGAAGCGGCCAGCCCCTCATTCTCCGCATGGGCCAAAACCGTTACCAGGGTAATTCCCGCTACCATCCATAGGATCTTATTCAAGCGCATTGGCGTCCCTTTAAACATTGAACCTGAAATGCACCACGTCGCCGTCCTTCATGACGTATTCCTTGCCCTCGGTACGCAGCTTTCCCGCCTCGCGGGCCTTGGCGGTGGAACCAGCGGAGGCCAGGTCCTCATAAGAATAAATCTCGGCGCGGATAAAGCCCCGCTCGATGTCCGAGTGGATCTTCCCCGCCGCTTGGGGCGCCAGGGTGCCCTTGGTGATGGTCCAAGCCCGGGCTTCCATCGGCCCCGCGGTGAAGAAGGATATCTGGCCGAGCGTTTCGTAGGACTTGCGGATGATGGCGTGCAGCCCCAGTTCTTTTATGCCTAGGTCGGCCAGGAACTGCACCGCTTCCTCGTCCGCAAGCTCGGCGACCTCCGCCTCGATCTTGGCGGAGATGGGAAGGCAACTGGTCCTTTGTTTCTCCGCGTACGCTTGGAGCGTCATGTAATACTTGTTCTTCGTCACGTCCACCAGGTCCCCTTCGGCGACGTTCCCGATGAAAAGAAAAGGCTTACGGGTCAGAAGGCTGAGTTCTTTTAATTTCTTTTCCTGCTCGGGCGTGGCGGACACCACGATGGCGGGCTTACCCTCTTCCAAGACTTTCTTGACCGAGGAAAATAGGTCCCATTCGGCGATCGCTTCCTTGTCCCCCGACTTTTTGCCCTTCTCGGTGCGTTGCAGACGCTTATCCACCGTGTCCAGGTCGGCCAGGCAAAGCTCGGTCATGATGATCTCGATATCCCGAACGGGGTCGATGGAACCTTCCACATGGACGATATTGCCGTCCTCAAAACAACGGACCACCATGGCGATGGCATCCACCTCACGGATATGGGACAGGAACTTGTTCCCCAAACCCTCGCCCTTGCTGGCGCCCTTGACCAAGCCGGCGATATCGACGAATTCCACGATGGCTGGGATCTGTTTCTCGCTCTTTTCGATCTGGGCCAGGTTGTTGATGCGCTCGTCAGGTACCGTCACCACACCCACATTGGGGTCGATAGTGCAAAAGGGATAGTTCTCCGCCGGGGCTTTGGACTTGGTGATGGCGTTAAAGAGGGTGGATTTGCCCACGTTGGGCAGGCCGACGATTCCGATCTTCATAGAACTAAACCTTTCACCACGAAGTGCACGAAGTTAAAAACAGGAAGGATACAAGAATTAAAGGTTTTTCGCATTACTTTGTGTACTTCGTGAACTTCGTGGTTAGAACATCATTGAATTTTTTGGATGACCACCGGCGTTTGGGCGGGTTTGGGGACCACTTGAATGATCCAGGAATTGTTGATGGCGGTCGCAGTCTCACTGGGAGGCGGGGCGACCTCGTCATATTCCAGAAGTGTTTTATCCGAATAATTCTTCATCACCTTGAACCGGACCACATTGCCGGCGGTAGCCTTGGGCCCGACGAAAACCACGGCCAAAGCGTTCTTATTGAAGTCGATGATGGGCTCGGGCGCGTTGGCCTGCAAGATACCCCAATAAACCCTGAAACGGTCCTCGTCGGTGACAAAGCCCTGATAAGCGCCCGCGAACGGGGCGTTTTTCCCCGACCAATGGGGAAGGTTTGTCAGGTCCAGGACCAAGTCCAGGGAGGGAGTCACACCCAAGGCGCCGTTCTTCGAAAGCCAGCGTTTGATGCCCTTCACGGTCGAATTCTCGCTGGCGTTCTGCACGAAGTGGGTCAAAAAGACCAAGGCGAGAAAAAAAACAAAGATGCCAAGCAGAGGCTTCAAGGCCGAGGATTTCTTACCGGGTGCGGAGGCAGCCTGGGTCGGCGCGGATTTCGGGGCGGCCTTCGGTTTCTTCGGCGCCTCCTCCGCCTTGGGGGACGACAGCGGTTTTTTGGTCTTGAAAATCCAGCTCAACACCTTCAAGTCCCAAGGTTCGGAGGGTTGGTTCGAGGGCGAGACAGGGGATTTCATCGGGCCGCTGCGAAGACGATCCAATTCCTTGCGGGCTGAAGCGCACAGGTTCAGGTGCCGGGCCACCACCCTGCGGTCCCTGGCGCTAAGGCTATCCTCAAGATAGCCCCGCAACATGGGATGGGTTTGTTCGCATTCGTTCATGGCTCAAGCCTTCAAGGGATTGGAAAGACCTTCTTGGTCAAATCATAGCGTTTTTCGACGGTGATAATAGCAAAAATGGAGCCCCACAGGCAAAGCCTGTGGCGGCAATATTTACCCGGCTCCGTCAAGGGAGGCTTCGCCGGGTTATCCTCACTCTTTAACGACATCCGGCGTAGCTGAAATTTTTTCCCGTCATACCGACTCATAGCCGGTTTTCCGTGAAGCCGGATAAAAGCGGGATTTGAGGAAAGCTTTTCGAACGAACCCTGAAAGAGCGGTGACCGGTCTTTCCCAAACCCTCCTTGACTTTTACCTTATCCAGCGAATAACTTAAGCCGTTGTTCAAAACACACCCTGGGAGGGCCTATGCTCGGAGCATCTTGGACGGAGATTCTGGATATCCTGTTTCGTTGGTTCCATGTCTTTTTTGGCATTATGTGGATCGGTTTGCTTTATTTCTTCAACTTCGTGAACGCCAATTTCGCCAAGACCCTGGACGCCGACACCAAGAAAAAGGTCGTCCCCGAGCTGATGCCCCGGGCCCTTTTCTTCTTCCGCTGGGCCGCCATGATCACCTTCATCCTGGGATGGGCGCTCTTCTTCCTGAACTACTCCCCCAACAACTGGGCGGACTTCATGGGGAT
>CAZLND010000302.1:0-3335 GCA_964560635.1 uncultured bacterium
AGATAAACCGCTTTATCAGGTTTTTGGGGGAAAACGATATTACTATTTTGGCCCGCATTTCTCTTTTTTTAGGGTTTTGGGGGTGTTAGTTTTGAATCGTAGCTAGTTCATTTTTCAACAACCTACCTCATGACCGCATGAAATACGGTTCGAATCCAAGTCCCTCTGGAGGAGAACTTTATGGAAATGCTTCAAGTAGTCCCCGTCCCCGAATTTCAAAAAAGCTTCCTGGTCCAAATGGCCCGTGATTTTCGCGCGGCCCTGAGTTATGTTTCTTTTTATTCCACCGACAGTCCTTTCGTCGTCCAATCCATCCAGAAATTGCTCAAGGAATTCCAGCGCTTGGGCCAATCCTGCGACCCTATCGTTTTCCATGTCCGTCACAGCCAGTTGTTCGTCAATGATACTGAATTGAAGGAACTGGAAGACCTCACCAAGCTCTTCCAAGATAAGAACCTCTTGGGTGTGAAGGTCGAAAAAGGGACCACGGCCCTGGAGCTGACCGCCTGGCTCCGTCAGGTCACCCTGCCGGTGGAAGACCCTTCCGCCAAGGACGGTTTCACCCATATCCATCCCGTCTCCATCGATAGCTTCGTGACTGTCCTGACCGACCCCACCGGGGAAAACGCCGTGCCAGCTCCTGCGCCCTTTTCCTTGGAGGCCCTTTCCGCCGCCGCGCCGCCGCCGGTCGTCCCGGGTATCGCTCCCATGTCCGCGGTCGCCGAAACCTCTTCCCATGTCAACGAAACCTTATTGAGCTTCGTGGCGGAGGCCTGGCAATTCTCCCAGCTCCAAAAAAAGTCCTTGGGCGAGGGCGCCGAAGCTTCGAACCTCAACCAATCCTTCTCCAAACTTTTCGACCGCCTGCTTGACCGCACCGAAAAGAATTCCCCGGAATTCAAGGACATCTACCAATGGTTCCGGACCCCGCCGGGCGAGATGCTGGAATCCAGCGCGGTGGCCGCTATGTATCCCTTACTGGAAGTGGCGGTGAACAACGGTTGGACTTCCGTGCTCTTCGATCCCTCCACCGAGGGACTGGTGAACGACTGCCTGACCCATTGGGGCGCCAATGGCCAGCATGAGTTGGTGGCCAAGACCGTGACCTGCCTGGCCGAGGGCTTGACCGGGGACCCTTCCGAAAGGGGCCTGGCCCTGACCCACCTGATGGACGCCCGTCCCTGGGTGCGCAATGTGGAATTGTTGGAAAAGGTCCTGGACCATCTCAATACCCAATTGGCCAACGAGACCAACGCCGGGCTTTACCAGTCCGGGCTCCTCTTGGCTTGGGACTTGATGGGGACGGCCATTGAGAGCGGCAAAGAAGCGCCCGTTCTGACTTTGCTATCCACCCTTCACTTCCAGGCCGACGATGACTTAGAAACTTTCCCGGAAAGGGTGCATATCGCCCGTCATTGGCTCTTCGAGCGTTCCACCCCCGACCTCATCCGCCGTTTCGTTTACTGCGCCCATCGCGCGGGTCAACTGCACCACTTCCCCTTGCTCGGAGAGATGGCAGCGCCGCTTTTAATGGAGGATTTCTTCCTGGCCCATGCCCCGGAAAAGGCTTTCTATCTCCAGCTCTTCGGGGAGATTGCCGGACCCATCCGTTCCTCTTTGACCGAATGGCTGGCCGACATTTCCGACGAGAACGAGATGCGGTTGCTGCTTCCCATCCTCCGCGTTGTCGGGATGGACGCGGCCCTTTCCCTACAAGTTTGCTCTTGGATCGCCAAGGGCTCGCGCGAGTTGAAGATCAACTTGATCAGCTTGATCGAGGAGATCAATGTCCCCTTGGGCGGTCCCGCGCTGAGGTTGGCGGTGTTCGATGATTCAGAGGAGATCGCCGCTTTGGCGGCCAGGGTCATCGGCAAGATCCATTTCACGCCCGGCATCCCGGTCTTGCTCAAGGCCACGAAGATCCGCGAGGAGCGCTTCGAGAAGAACGAGGCTTTCTTGACCGCCGTTTGCCGTACCTTGGGGGACTTGGGACAATCCGAAGCCCTCACCTTCTTGCAGGACATCGCCCGCAAAAAGCCGCTGTTCCGGGGGAAGAATTTCCCCTTGGCGGTCCGGTTGGAGGCCATCCAGGCCCTGACCCAGATCAACAAACCGGAAGTTTGGTCCTTCTTGGGGACTTTGATGGAAGAGAAGAACCCGGCCCTGCAGGAAACCCTGGACCGGATCATCCACGAGAAGATACAAACACTGTCTTAAGGCTTTTTCATCCCAAAGGGTCACCATCGGGGGATCCCAATGCTTTCCCCGACGGCTTTGGAGTCCAGTGGGGGGCGCATGCGCCCCCCATTTTTATTTTCAGCTCTCCGCTAGCAACTTCTCCCAAAGCGTCTCGTTCAAAAGCAATCGCTTGAAGAAATCGCCTTCTTCCTCGCCCACGGTCTTTTGCGAGGGGTTGAGGGGGAACGTCACCACGTAACGGACGCCCTTGCCTTCGGGCCCGGCCGCGGCCTCGATCCTGCCGCCATGGTGATAGATGATGAAAAAGCAGGTCATCAAATAGAGGCCCACTTCTTGGGGATTCCCACTGCGTACAAAAAAGGGATCGAATACCGATCTTAGATCCCCGGGTGAGACACCAGGCCCATTGTCTTCCACGGTCAATTCGATCTCCTGGGGGCCAGGAGCGGTTCCCAATAGACGGGCCTTCATGAGCACCTGCCCGCCCGCGGGCACGCTGGCGCCCTCTTCCTTCAACAACAACTCAAAAAGTTTTTGGAACTTACGTTGGTCCACCTGCAGGGCCGGCAGGTCAGCGGGGATCTCGTTCTTGAACTGGATCTTTTTCTTCTCCATCTCCGCCCCGACTTCCTGGAAGGCCTTTTGGACAACGACCTTCAGTTGGACCTTGTCCGAGAATTCGAATTGCGGCTTTTCGGAAGATTCCCACAAGTCCCCGAGCAGTCGCACTACCTTATCCATCTGCCCTTGGACCTTTTGGTAGTAATCCTTCCAGAAGTCGGGATTCCGAAGCTCCTCGAACTCGATGTTCTCTTCCTTCAGTTTTCGGGGGGCCAGGTCCAGGAAGGTCTTGATGGCAACCATGGAATTTCGCATATGGTGGCTGAGTCCCGTCGCCAGGATGCCCAGGCTCAGGATGCGGTCCGTCATCATCATGTTGTGGAGCACGGACATTTTCTCATGCAGCAGATGGTCCCTTTCGTTCTGGACGATGAAGAACTCGAGGGCCCGCTTGAGGGTGACACCCAGTTGGGGTACGTCCCAGGGTTTGGTGATGTATTTATAAATGGCGCCCGTATTGACCGAATCGATGGCCGTTTCCAGGTCCGAATAAGCGGTCACCAGGATACGAAGGA
>CAZLND010000303.1:0-3284 GCA_964560635.1 uncultured bacterium
GACCTTGAAATTCGCCGAGGATTATTTCACGGCGGCGGGGCAGAGGCAGTTCAACTATTCCATCAACGGCACCACGCAGGCCACCAACTTCGACATCGTCGCGGCGGCGGGCGGTGCCCTCAAGGCCTTGGACAAGGTCTATGCGAACATCACCCCGAACGCCAACGGGCAGATCGTCATCAACCTGTCCCCCGGCGCGGCGGACAACCCGAAGATCGACGCCATCCAGATCGTTCCCGTGGCGGGGAACCCGACGGCCACCTTCACTCCCACCGCCACCCAGGTTTCCCAATCCACCTGGCGTGTGGTAACGGGCGGCGCCCAATATACGGACAGCCAAGGCCATGTCTGGAGTGCGGATGAGAATTTCACCGGCGGTACGGCCGCGGCCCCCGCGACCAACATGGTCGCCGGGACCCTTCCTTCTTCGACCGACCAAGCCCTCTACCGCAGCCAGCGCTATGGCAATCCCTTCACCTATAGCTTCGCCGTACCCGCGGGCAGCTACCAAGTGACGCTGAAGTTCGCCGAGACCTATTGGACGGCGGCGGGCCAGCGTGTCTTCAACGCTTCCATCAACGGCGGTACGGTATTGACCAATTTCGACATCTTCGCCACCGCGGGCGGGACCAACAAGGCCGTGGATAAGGTGTTTAACAATGTCTCACCCTCGGGCGGGAACATCACGATCCAATTGGGCCCGGCTAGCGTGGATAACGGGATGGTAGACGCCATCCAGATCATCCCCCAGCCGAACCTGACGCCGACGAACACGACTACCTTTACCAACACTTCCACGTCGACTTCTACTGGTACGTCTACCTTCACCCGGACCCTGACGAATACGCCGACAGCTTCCTTCACGCCTACGAACACGGGGACCTCAACCTTTACCTTCACTTCCACCAACAGCTCCACGTCGACCTTCACACGAACCTCGACGAATACGCCGACGGCGTCTTCCACCGCGACGGCGACCCGGACCGCTACGGCGACGCCGACACTCCAATCCGTTTGGCGCGTGGTGGCGGGCGGACCGGCCCATACGGATTGCCAAGGCAATGTTTGGAGCGCGGATTCCAACTTCAGCGGTGGCACGGCCGCCACTTCCACTAACGCCATCACGGGTGTGCTTCCTTGCTCCACCGACGGCGCTCTTTACCAAGACCAGCGCTGGGGCAGTCCCTTCACCTATAGCTTCACCGTGCCCGCGGGCAATTACCAGGTCACGCTGAAGTTCGCCGAGACCTACTGGACGGCGGCGGGAAAGCGGGTCTTCAACGCTTCCATCAATGGGACGCAGGTCCTGACCAACTTCGATATTTTCGCCGCGACCGGCGGGATGAACCGCGCCATCGACAAGGTGTTCAACAATGTCGTGGCTTCGGGCAATACCCTTACCGTTACCTTGGGTCCGGCCAGTGTGGACAACGCCATGTTGGATTCCATCCAAGTCATCCCCCAACCGGCCACGGTCACGCCGACCTCGACGGGCACCTCGACCTTCACGAGGACCAGCACCAATAGCCCCACGGTGACCAACACGTCCACGAACAGCTTCACGTCGACCTTAAGCTTCACGCCGACGAACACGCTGACCTGGACTAACACGGGAACATCCACCTCCACCGCCACATCCACGAATAGTTGGACGCCTTCCTTCACGGCGACGTCCACCTTCACTTCCACGGCCACAGGAACGCCCAGTTTCACGAGAACGTTCACTTCGACGGGCACCTCGACCTTTACCCGGACCGCCACGAGTACGTTCACTAATAGCTTCACGGCTACGGCGACACCTACCCGCACGTCCACACCTACGGCCACCCCGACTCCCGCGGGCCAAACGACTTGGCGCGTGGTGGCGGGCGGACCTGCTCACACCGATTGCCAAGGCAATGTTTGGAGCGCTGACTCCAACTTCTCGGGCGGCACAGCCGCGGGGATCTCGACCAACGCCATCACCGGGGCCCTGCCTTGCTCGACGGACGGTGCCTTGTACCAGGCCCAGCGTTACGGCAGTCCCTTCACCTATAGCTTCGCCGTGCCCGCGGGCAGTTACCAAGTGATGCTCAAATTCGCCGAGACCTATTGGACGGCGGCGGGTCAGCGTGTCTTCAACGTTTCCATCAACGGAAGCACGGTCCTGACCAATTTCGACATCTTCGCTACGGCGGGTATCGGCAACAAGGCTGTGGACAAGGTGTTCAACAACATCGCGCCCTCGGGCGGGAACATCACAATCCAATTGGGCCCAGCCAGCGTGGACAACGCCATGGTGGATTCCA
Source organism: uncultured bacterium (assembly GCA_964560635.1). GTDB lineage: Bacteria > Oederibacteriota > Muellerivitia > Muellerivitales > Muellerivitaceae > CAZLND01. Next base: position 2,289 of record CAZLND010000303.1, read on the forward strand.
TCCAGGTCATCCCGCAGTCAGCCGCGCAACCCACGGCGACCTTCACCAAGACCGCCACGCCTATGCCCGCCTCGGCGACTCACCTGGTCGGTTATCTACCCGACTATGGCGGCAGTTTCGCGACATTTGCCACGACCATCAATTGGAACAAGATGACCCATTTGAATCTGGCCTTTGTGAACCCGCCCACCTGCAACGGCGGTTGTAGCGGCGGCAGCAATATGAATTTCTCCTTAGGGCAGAGCGACGCGAACATCGCCGCGTTGGTCAACGCCGCGCATGCCCATGGAGTCAAGGTGCTGGCTTCCATCGGCGGAGCCGGTGGGGACGCCCAGATCGTTCAGTTCTACAACGCCGGGCTTTCTTCCCAATTGGTGGCTTCGCTCAACAACTATGTGGCCCAGCACAACCTGGACGGCGTGGACCTGGACATCGAGCAGCCCAACAATGTGGGAGCCAACTTCTCCACCTTTGCCGCGGATTGCATCAACACCTTCCACCCGCAGGGCAAGCTGGTGACGGCCGCGGTTGCCCAGTACATCACCCAGGGCAACATGTCGAATTCCACCCTGTTCTCGTTCGACTTCATCAATGTGATGGTCTATGACAACCTGAGCTTGTGCCAACAAGCGGTGAATTACTACACCTCGGTGGGAGAGCCCAAGAGCAAGATCGTGCTGGGCGTTCCTTTCTTCGGTTCGGGCGGCGGCCAAGAACCGACCTGGGCGTCCATCGTGGCGGCTTATCCCAACGCGGGTTCGACCAACTCGGTCAGCGGTGGGTCGTTTCTCGGCGGCGCGAACATTACCTATGTGGGTTTCACGGAAATGGCGCAGGAGACCCAGTTGGGCGTGCAGAACGGTGGCGTGATGATCTGGGACCTTTCCCAGGACGCCCCGGCCCCGAATTCGATGCTGTCCATCATCCAGAACAACATCCCATTGGGAGGAGCGGCCAAGCCCTTGGCTCAAACAGCGGGGGATAGGTCCACGCCGA
>CAZLND010000304.1:0-3283 GCA_964560635.1 uncultured bacterium
GGAGGCCTGGCCTCCCTCCTCACCGGCCTTTGGGGCTGGCGGGGCCAAAGTCAGGGTCCTCGGACAACCCCTTCTCCGGCGGCCAGCCCCCCATCCATCCCAGCCTTGAAGCCAGCCAAACTTCCCTCGATCTTTCTTCGGTCCAAACAGGATGAACCCTATCTGCTCCTAGACAAGAATTTCGTCATTCTGCAAGCCTCCCCCGAAGCCGCCCAACTTTTAGGGAAAGGATCCACCGACCTGTCCCAAAGTCACCTCTTGGACCTCGCCCCCGATCCAATCTTGATGCAAGCCATCGAAAAGGCCGAGGAAGCCCACCTCCCCCTGCCTTTCCCGGCGACCCCAGCGGTCTCTCTGACGGTCAAGCCAGGACCGGAAGGAACTTTTTTGCTTCTACGAATTCCGGACAGGCCCAAACCCCCTCAAAACCAGTGATTTTGTTGACTTTTCCGCCACGAAACCATAAACTTGACGAAAATTAGGGCCGTTCATAGCAACACCAATGCTGATAGCTGAAACCATATCCCCAGGGATGCCCGATTGCGCGAAACCTTAAAAAGCTTATCCATCTTTTCCGCAATGTTGCTGTTGTTGCTTCTGATTTCCTCCGGATGTGACGTCAATATCCCGGGTTGCGGCAAACGTTCCCTTCCCTTTTTCAAGAAGATAGTCCCCCCGACCCCTGTCCCTCCCGCTCCCGCGCCGCCCGTGAACACCAGTCCCACGCCCATGCCCACCGTCGCCAACCAAACCACCCAACCTAAAGCCGCACCTACGACCAAGGCGCCTTCCGCCGCCACCACGGTCCCTACTAAAGAACCGGCGGTCAATAACGCGGTCGAAATGTCCATCTCCAAACCCAAGGTCGTCGTTCCTACTTCCACCCCGACAGCAACCGCCACACCTTTGGAAGCGGAGAAGATCGCCTATACCACCTTGGAAAAAGGAAAGCCGACCCTCTGGCTCATGGACCCGGATGGGACGAACCGTACCCGTTTGACCGCGGTCGGGACAAGCAGCTGGTATCCCCTTTGGTCGCCCAACGGAAAGACCCTGGCCTTCCTTTCGGACATGACAGGCTGAAAGATCAACCTTTTCACGGTGAAAAAAGGCACCATGGACTTCGAGCAAGTGACCGATTTCTCCGACATGAGCATCAATAACCCGGATGCTTTGAAGCCCCCTTTCAGCTGGTCCCCGCGCAGTGACGAGATCGCCTATAACTACCACAATCAAGTTTGGAAGGTGGAGTTGGGGCCCTCTCATCAAAGTTCCACTCTTGCCACCTTCGACAGTGCCTATACCATTTCCGGGATCGAGTGGGCGCCCCACCGTGATAATAAGTACATCGCCTTCCTGGTCAAAAAGGGTGACAGTTTCTTCGCCTTGATGCTGGTCAATCCCCGTTTGAAGGACCAGCTGACCTTGGTCAATTCGGATAAGCCCTTGGCTGACCTGGACTGGACCGCGGACGCTGGAAAAATCGCCTACCTTTCCAATTTGGATTCGGTTTACACCGCCGCGGCTGAAAGATCCCTGCCTACAGCCATTCTCCTGAAAATGAACCCCAAATTGGGGCCCTTGGCCCTTTTCAACCCCGCGGACGAATCGCCCAATCCCACCCTGATGGTATTGGCGAAAATGCAAGAAACTGACGAGGATTATCGGGTAGCGATCGTGGATAAAACCGCCAAGGATACCGATCCCAAGGCCATCGACCCGGGTTCGGTGAAATTCTTGACCGAGCCCGGCGTCGTGGACGCCATTTGGTCGCCTGATGGAAAGAAGATCGCTTACGGGCTCTCCAATGGTGAATTTTGGGAGATGGATTCAATGACGGGCGCCAATAAAGTACGCGTCGCCGCCACGGGGATCCAATTCCCCAACTGGTCGAAAAAATGAGGGCCCTATGAAATCGTCCATCTCTAAGCTCTCATTGCTCCTGTCGACCGGAGCCCTTGTCCTTATGCTCGGCGTGATCGGCACGGCCGGTTGCAAGAGAAAAGTCGTGGAAACTCCCCCGCCTCCCGTTCCCACTCCCACACCGATGCCCGCCGGCAGCCTGGTCTTCATCCAACGGGGACATTTGGTCCGTTTCGATATTGAATCTTCCCAACTAACCCCTTTGACCAGCGGAAAAAGTTCCGAGTGGTTCCCGGCCTGCTCCCCCAAGGGTGACCAGGTGGCCTATTGGACCAACGCGGTGGACCCCGCCAACGGGGGCAAGGGTGACACCGGAAGCTATAACCTTTGGAAGATGAACCTGGATGGAACCAACCGTTCCCAGATCACTTTCATGGAGGACAGCTCGCTCCAAACCAGCGATATGAACCTTTTGGTGAACGACGCTCCCGCTTGGACATCGGACGGAAAGAAGATCATCTACACCTTGTCCGGGGATCTTTGGGAGATGGATTCGGATGGATACAATCCCGAAACCCTTTTGAACGGGCACGGGGCTCTCTGCCCGGCTGTTTCCCCTGACGGAAAAACAGTGGCCTTTATCTCTAATTCAGGGGATTCGGTCTATAACCTTTGGGCCTTGAACCTCGGCGACCGAACGGTGAAAAAAGTGACCAACTACACCGATTGGAACGTGGGTTCGCCTTCTTATTCCGTGGATGGCCGGAAGATCCTCATCAACCTCTACAAAGAGAACACGACCCAGGTCTATACGATCAGCGCTTCGGATGGAGGCGACTCCCTCAACCTCACCAACAACAACCGGAGCCTTTGCCCCCGATTCACCCAGAACGACCGTAAGATCGTCTATAGCGCCTATGGGACCGGGGAAGATGCGGGGCTTTCGCTTTACATCATGAACGCCAACGGCACGGACGCCAAGGACCTGGCCGTGGAAGGCGCTTCTTCTCCCAGCTGGTTCCCTGCCCGCGCTTTTGTGGCCGCTCCCTTCCCGACGCCCGTCGGGAAATAAGCCACAAAACCACTCACCACGAAGTACACGAAGACCACGAAGTAAAACCTTCGCATTTAGCCCTAAGAAACCCACTTTCCTTTGTGGCTTCTTGCCCTTCGTGGTTAGAGATGCCTTTTCAAATTTCCTTCAAAAGTTCCGGGTAAAGCGGGAATTTCTTGGTCACTTCCGCGATTTCCCCCTTCACTTGCTTACGCACGCCCTCATCTTCCGGCGCCGAAACGACGGCGTTGATCCATTTGGCGATCAGCTTGAATTCCCCTTCCTTGAACCCGCGGGTCGTCAAAGCCGGGGACCCCAACCGTAAACCGCTGGTCAAAAGGGGCGACTCGGTGTCGTAAGGAACCG
>CAZLND010000305.1:0-3269 GCA_964560635.1 uncultured bacterium
CACTCTAAAAAGAGCCGCCGCTTGACCATCGACTTGAACTTGGCCGGGGTCACAAAAAAATAATCCCTTCCATCCTTCTCACCTGAACGGGGTTTGCGGGTGGTGCATGAAACGGACCGAACGACGCGCTTGTCCTTCGCCAATAGCCGATGAGCTATGGCGGTCTTTCCCCCACCCGAGGGGGAGGAGAGAACTATTAGTAATCCATGACTTTTCATTTTTGTTTTCATGCTCAAGATAATTTCTTCGCTCGTTTAATTTTTAATTAAAAATTCAAAATTGCCTCTATTCAATGTTCTGTACTTGTTCGCGGAGCTGTTCCAACAGTTCCTTCAACCGGACCACGCTTTGGGCCATCTTCGAATCAGCGGATTTGGAACCCAGGGTGTTGACCTCGCGGTTCATCTCTTGGATGAGGAAGTCCAGTTTCCGGCCAACCGTTCCCTTTTCTTTAAGGGATTCCTGAAGGGCCTCCAAATGGCTGTCCAAGCGGGTCAGTTCCTCGGCAATATCATGCCGCTGGATGGTGACGGCTTCCTCAGTTGAAAGTCTGGCCTGGTCTTGGAGGGGTTCGGGTAAATATTCGCCGACCTTCTCACGGAAGGCTTTTAACTTCTCGGCCATGACCGCCTTATGACGCTGACGGACTTGTTGGACCGTGGAAGATATCTCCCGTGACCTTTCCAACATATCTTTCCCTAATCGGGCACCTTCCGATTGCCTCATTTTTTCCAAGGCTTTAAGGGCCTCATGCACGGCGGCCACGACAGCCTTCTTTTGCTCCGATTCCTGCCGCTCTTCCTCCACCACGCTCAACACATCGGGCATCTTGAGCAAGCTTTCGATGGATATCTCTCCCTTGAGTTTGAACTTTCCCGCGGCCTTCTGGGAGGCCCGCAGATACTCATGCACCAGCTGTTCGTTGATCTCCACCTTCTTGTTGCGGGTCGGGGAGAGGTCTTTCAAGAAGAAGTCCACCTTCCCACGGGTCACTGAAGCGAGGATCATTTCCCTTATCTCCGTCTCCAAGAATTGGAAGGAGCCCGGCATCTTGATGGAGATGTCGTGGTATTTATGGTTCACGGTCTTCAGTTCGGCCACCAAGTGCACTCCCTTGGCTTGCCCTTCACCCCTCCCAAAACCTGTCATACTGCGCATAGTTTCCCCCGAGAACGAAGTTGGTCCAGGTCCTTTAGAAAGGCCAGGATAAACAAGGATATTTGATAGAACGAGCGATTTCTTTGTTTTTTCTTGGACCCTTTCGCAAGCAAAAATAGCCAATAAAACAAAGCACTTCTTCCGTTTGCCTTGGAAAAAAACTGGCGAAAGAGTTCCTTTCGCCTTAAGCAACCGTGGTCGAGATTTTTTGAAAAGACAAAGTCTGAAATTGATCCTAGCTCTCCGGAAAGAGCTATAATTTTCACGATAAAAGAATCACCCATCCCTGAACAAGCCTATCCAAAGAGGAAAAGAAATGTTCGATGCCAAAGTCTTCAGCGAGAAAAGGGTCCATCCCCGGGTCCAAGTGGGCATACCGGTCAAATACAAATTGATCGAAGATCACGGTGAGATCAAGAGCATCATGGATAGGCAGAAAAAGAACCAGGAAGCCAAGACCGTGGACATCAGCTTGGGCGGGATGTACATCGTTTCGAAGGAAATGCTGAGATCAGGAAACCTCTTGAAGATCGATATGATCTTAGGCGGCACTCACGGAACCTTGATCGCTTTCGCCGAGGTCATCTGGTCGAACGAAACGGGAGCGGGCTTGAAATATCTTTCAATGAAGGACGATGACGTGGAGACCTTGAAGACATTCATCTCGGGCGTTTCCTAAACCGTCCATTCCCCAGCTATAGAACCCAAAAAGATCCTTACTAATCGCACTATTTCAAAACAATGACCTGCCGGGCCAAGTGCCCATCGGACGATTGAATGAGGATGATATAGGTGGAATTTCCCACCATATCCCCGGACCTGTTCCTTCCGTTCCAAGGCACCTGATAGTTCCCCACCCCATAGTTTTGATCCACGAGTTTCGCCACTTCTTCCCCAATGATATTGAAAACACATATCCGCACCTGGCCGGGATTATCCACCCTGAAGTCGATGAGCAGGGGCTGGATGTTCGGGTTGAAGAAGTTTTGGCTCAAGTACATCTGCTTGTCGGGGGTGGGTGTCATCGTCACGGAACCGGTCACTGTGAAGGTAGGCGTGATCGTGGGAGTGTTGGTGATGGTGGGCGTATTCGTGAAGGTAGGACTCAAGGTCGCCGTGAAGCTGTTGGTAGGGCTGGGCGTGTAAGTATAGGTGTGGGTCCAAGTCAGGGTGAAAGTCACCGTCGGAGTGGAAGTCGGTGTGGAGGTTGGGGTATTGGTGGGCGTATTGGTCGGCGTCCTAGTCGGGCTGTTGGTCGGACTATTGGTGGGGGTAAAGGAAATCGTTGACGTCGGTGTGTCGGTGAAAGTGGGGCTCATGGTGTTGGTGAAGGTAGTGGTTGGGGTCGAGCTCAAGGTCGGGCTATAGGTAAAGGTGGAAGTGAAAACCGGTGTAGCCGTGAAGGTCGGTGTAGGTGAATAAGTACCCGTGAAGGTTGCCGTGGGTTGGGGCGTATAGGTGTTGGTCCCCGCGGGCAGGGTGGGAGTGAAGGTCGGAGTGTAAGTCGGAGTATAGCTATAGGTCGGGGTAAAGCTATAGGTAGCCGTATAGGTATAGGTTGCGGTGAAAGTGTAAGTGTTGGTCGGGGTTCGGGTCGGGGTGTAGGTCAGGGTGGGAGCCGGGGTAAAGGTGCTGGAGACCACCGCCAAGGTGGAAGTCAAAGTGGGGGTCGGGGTAATGGTCAGGGCGGTCGTGGAAGTATAGGTGGCCGTGGAGGTATAGGTCAGGGTCGGGCTATAGCTCGGGGTAATAGTGAAAGTGAATGTGGGTGAATAAGTCGCCGTATTGGCTGGCGTGTTGGTGGGGGTCAGGCTCGGCGTGCTCGTGGGGCTATTAGTAGCGGTATTAGTAGGCGTCTTGGTCGGGGTTGTAGTGGCGCTATTGGTAGGAGTCGCCGTTGGGCTGTTCGTAGGTGAAAGAGTGGGTGTATTCGTCGAGGTCACCGTGGGGGTCTTGGTGGCCGTCGAAGTAGCCGTGTTCGTTGGCGTCACCGTCGGCGTGTTGCTAGGCGTGGCCGTCGGGGTCTTGGTCGGGCTATTGGTGGGCGAAGCCGTCGGAGTATTCGTCGTCGTGCTTGTCGCCGTCACCGTCGGCGAATTCGTCGGGGTGTT
>CAZLND010000306.1:0-3258 GCA_964560635.1 uncultured bacterium
CCATCGAAACAATCTTGCAGTTTCTTCACGAAAGCCTCATCCCCGCCCATCAACATCCTTAAGCCATCCCGGTCCTGCGGCGCGTGGAACAGGTACTGCCAAGCGTTGCCTTCCACGAAACCGGGCCCACCGCTGTTGGGCCAGTCCTGGTCGCAACAGGTCGCCGAAGGATCGAATGGCTCGATCCAAGACCCGTCCCTTTTCTTGGGCCGAAAGAACCCTGACACGGGGTCATAGAGGTTCCGGTAGGCGCCCGCGAGATGGATGAATTTTTCGTAGTCCGCGTCATGGCGAAGGTCGTGGGCCAGTTCGGCAAGACACCAATAGTCGTAGGAATAATCCATGGTGGTGGTGACGGAACCCCAAATACGGTCCTTGCTGTCATCATCCTTGGGGATATAGCCATATTGGAGGAGGGCCTTGATGCCCCCGAACATCCGGTTGTCGCCCTTGGGCGTCAAGCTCTTGACGATGGTTTCGTAAACGGAGTCAACATCGAAAGTCCGGAAGCCCTGGCGATAGCCGTCCAGGATCACGGGTACCACCGGATCCGCCACCATGACGCCTGTGTCGTTGCCCGCCAATTCCCAGCGAGGCGGCCATCCGCTCTCTTTGCCCATCTCCACCAAACTCTTGACCATATCCAGCTCACGGTTGGGGTAGAACAACCCTAAAAAGGGATGGAGCGTCCGGTAACTGTCCCAAAGGGAGAACATGGAATAACGGGTATAGCCTACCGCCTTGCGGACACCCGAATGGCCCATCGCCTGATATTCACCGTTGATGTCGTCGAAGATGGAAGGCTGGAGCAGAGCATGATAAAGGGCGGTGTAAAAAATATGGTTCTGCTCGGGTGTACCCCCGGTCACCTGGAACTTGGAAAGTTCCTTTTCCCAAGCCGAATGGGCCGCGGCCCGTACCGCCCGAAAGTCCCAACCCGGGACCTCGGACTGGAGGTTCAAGCGCGCGTTCTCGATACTGACATAGGAAACGCCCACCTTGACCAGTATGGATTCCCTTTCCGCGGTGGAGAACCTCAAGAAAGCCCCCAGCTCCTCCCCGTTCTTCCCGGACTGCTCGTTGCTTTCCTGGACCTTGGTCCCCTTCCAAGTGCCGGCTTGCTGGGCCGCCTTACTGAACCGGGCCACGAAATAGACCGTTTGTTTGTTGCCCGAATAGGGCGTGCAAAAATCGCCGCTTTGGGAGTAACCCTCGATCTCCGAGTTGGAAACGATCTTCACCTTGGACTCGAAACCCGTCCGGGTCCCAGGCGGATCGGTGGTCAAGCGATGGCTCACATTGACCAGGATATTGGCGTCCCTTTTGCGGGCCGGAAAAAGGAATTGGAACATGCCCACGCGGGTGGAAGCCGTCATTTCCGCCTCTACGCCTGGGTCCTTCAGGTTGACCCGGTAATAACCGGGCGTCGATTCTTCCGAATCGTAGGCGGATTTTATTTTTTCAAGCTGGGTCTGAAGGGCGCCGATAGTGGGAGTGATGAGGATATTCCCCAGGTCGGGGCAATTCACCCCGCTCAAATGCACTTGGCCAAAACCGTAGAGGGCAGGCTCTCCATAGAGGTAACCCGAAGGGGCCTTCAGGCTGTTGTGGGGGCTGACCGAAACCATTCCCCAAGGGACCACCGCGCCGGGGAATGTATTGCCGCCCTTGGCGGTCCCGATGAAAGGGTCCACCCATCGGGTCCAATCGGCCCGGGCGGCTGTGGCCAAAAGCGACAAAAACGCGCAAAGGATGAAAGAGAGCGCAAAGCCGTCCATCCGCTTTTTCATTTTTCACTTTCTATATCGATGGTGGAATTATCGGATCTTAGACGATCATTTTAATGATATAGGTTGAGTAAAACTCTTACTTCCAAATTTGGAATAAAGCCTTAAAATGATTTCAGTTCGGCTTTTTCAACGCGTTCCGGTCTATGTTTGTTCTTTGATCAAACAACGGGAGACGACGCTTTGTTCCTTCGACCTCAATTATCCTCCATCCGCGCCCGTTTCGGATACCCCTATCACCAATGGATGACCCAGGAATTCGACGAACAGGGTTGGAACCTGGTCCAGAAAAGCATTCAACAAAAACGCGCCCATGACGTGACCATGCTCATCGAAGGCCCCGACGGCCGCTTCGCCTTGATGAGCAAACATGGTTACCCCCCCGGTATTTACCGCTCCCCCTCGGGCGGCGTCAAACCAGGCGAGGACTTGGTAACCGGCGCTTTGCGGGAGGCCAAGGAAGAGACGGGCCTGGATATCGAATTGAAGCGATTCCTCCTCCACATCACCCTGGATATCACTTTCGAAAAAGAGATCGTCACCTGGGATTCATACATTTTTCACGCCACCACCAAGAATACCCAATTGAAACCCACCGACCTGAAAGAAGTCCGGGACACCCAATGGCTCCACCGTTCCCAGGTCATGGCCATGGCCATCAAATTAAGGGAGACCCATAACGGAGGATTGATGTACCGGGGCGACCTGACCGACGCTTCCCTTTGGGCCTTGGAACACAGCCTGGTCATCCGGGAAGCCACCCCCAAGGACCTTCCAGGCATCGACAACTCCTTGATCGCTAACCGGTTGGAGATCGCCAATATGGAGGACACCCTTTGGTGGATCGCCGAGGTGAAGGACCTAGGTTCGGGGACGGTGGGTATCACCGCCCACGAGGATTGTGTGGAGTTGACCGGGCTAACAGTGGATCCGCTCTTCCGGGGCCGGGGGTTGGGGCATGCCATGGTGGAATACGCTTGCGATCAGTGGCACGACGCGGAAAAGCGCAAAAAATTCTCGGAAAAGAAAAAGATCTTCCTCAATGACAAGCTTTGGCTGGTCACCGCCACACCGGGTTATTTTCTCCCCGTCAATTTCGTCTTGACCGATCCCAATCTCATGCCCAAAAGCCTGCAGGATCACTTGGTCGGTCCCCGGTCCCGTTGGAAAGGCATGCGGTTCCAGCTTTATAAGCTGTAACAAACACCCGCTTTTACTTCCTCTTAACTTAATTGAAATGAAGGATCCAAAAAGGTAGGTCTGCGGGACTGTCCCGAGGGCATTCTTTTGCTCGCAGGGCCTTGTCCAAAGCCAGTCACTTGATGAGAACGACCCTCGCGACGCGCGTGGTGTAAGGTTCGGTCACCTCGATGAGATAGACCCCGCTGGCCACTTGGGCCCCCGCCTTGTTCTTCCCGTCCCACTGGAACCACTGGTCAAAAGGCGCGGCCACATCTTGCGGCGGGACCAA
>CAZLND010000307.1:0-3246 GCA_964560635.1 uncultured bacterium
GCTAAAGCTCCGGGTGACAGGCGAGCCGACCCGCCTCCAGAAGCTCACAGAGCGTAGGGAGGGGCAACCTCAGTTTAAATAAGTCTTATTTCTTCTTCGCGTAGGCCTGCTTGAGGTCCTTGATGATGAGTTTTTTCATCGGCATCATGGCCTGCATGACCCGTCCAGCCTTTGCCTTGTCCTTGCTCGCCACCATCTTGTCCAGGATGGCGGGGACGACCTGCCAGCAAAATCCCCATTTGTCCTCAAGCCAGCCGCATTGGATCTCTTTGCCCCCGTCCGTCAATTTCTTCCAGTAATGGTCGATCTCTTTTTGGGTCTTGCAAGGCACGACGAAAGAGATGGCGGGAGTCGGCTTGTAATGGGGCCCGCCGTTCAAGGCGAAGAATTCCTGGTCGTTGAGCTTGAACCGAACGGTCAAGACCGAGCCCTCGGGTTTGGGCATCCCAGGCCCGTACCGGGTGACTTCCATCATTTTGGATTTTTTGAAGATGGAGCAATAAAAGCGTGCCGCTTCGTGGGCTTCATTATCGAACCAGAGACAGGTCGTCATTTTTGGCACGAGAACACCTCTTTGATGAATTTATTTGGAACTCTGATGAATTAGATGGATGAGATGAACAGAAATATTTAGAATTTTGCCGTTATCTACTTTATCTCATTCATCATAGTTTCGACATTCCGTGTGGTTTTAAAGCTTGAAGGCATTCAAGCACGATGAAAGTCACGGATGCAATGGTTTGGACATAAGAATTGGGTTAAATTCCAAGGAGAAAGCTTGGTTGGGTGGGAAAATCTATCTAACGAAGGGCAAATAAAAGAGCGGAGTCTAGTGGTTCTCCTGGTCAGTCCATCCGCTGCCGTGATCCTTTGGTCCCTTTGGCTGGACATCCAGTCTGAGGGTTGAAGGATATTGCTTCACGTGTCTTTCGTGGTTCACATAAGGTTTATCCGTATCCTCATCCACGACCACGTGGGAAGATTCGGCTGAATACCTGGCGGGAAGCTGTTGGGAATGACGCCAGCTTCCGTTCTCCGGGTAGTAATAAACCTTCTGCTCGTAATCAAAATAGATCTGAGTCTCGGGATAGTACCAATAGTGATACCGGACGGGCTCGCCGCCAGCGGTCACGGACACCCTGCGGAAAGCGCAGGATGTCAGCGCGAAAGCCAGGGAAAACACCACCATCGTTAGAAGTAGAATGCGCTTCATCTTGATTTCCTTTGTACAGACAGGATTCAACGACCGGCTTGATTAAGGATATTGGCCGTTATTCTGGATGTTCACGCATATGTCTTTTGTGATTCTCATAAGGCTTATCCGTATTTTCATCGATGGTCACGTGGGGGGAATCGAACGAATATCTTGAGGGGAGATGATCGGACTGGCGCCAATCCCCGTGTTCCTGGAAGTAATAAACATTGTGATCGCGGTCAAAATAGAATTGGTCGTGGGGATAGTACCAGTAGTGATAGGTGATGGGCACACCCTCGGGGGTGACAGTCATGGATACCCTACGGACGCCGCAGGATGACAGCGTGAAAGCCAAAGACAGTAGCAGCATCATTGATAGAAGAATGCGTTTCATCTTGATTCCTTTTTTCAGACTAGAATTGAACTGCTTGCATGTTTGAGGATAGAGGCATGAGGGTATTCACTCAATGACGGCGGTCACGTTCAGGAGAATTAATAATTCTCAAAATGATAGCCCGGGATTCGGAGTGGATTTATTGAATTTCTGGATGGGCATGAGAAGGAAAACGATGCGGTCGAGGGGGGTCTTAAGGTATTTCAGAAGAGCTGGGAACGCCCCAAGTGGAATGTGTTTTTGCAGTGAGATTTTTAAAGTTGAAAATGTAGGCCTGGCCCCTTTGTTTCTCGTTTTCTTTGCTTCAAATTCTTGTGCGGAATGAAGGCTAAAATATTTTTTGGTGGAATCCCTTTTTTGAGAAGAAATCCTTGGTCAAAATAGTTTAATTTTTCTTCGGGCCATTTTTTAAATCGAATTAAACCAGAAATCACATTGGAGACATAGCTCTCTTTTATTGGGAAGTCAGCTTTGGTGTCTAACCAATTTATCGGGATTGCGCATTTTATCCATGTTCTTTTTTCCGTTTTGGCAAATCGAGTTTTGGCATTGGAACCTAGTCGATTTGCTATTGCCGAAATGAATTCACTTCCTTTCGAATATTCATTGTTTTCGCTCATTGCCCAGACTGCGGAAAGAAGAAAACCGACTTTTCCGTTGTTGTGTTGTTGGTAATCTTTGCCAATGTCTTTGATGGCCGAGTTAAACCCTGGGATTCCGTCAAAAATGATTCTGGCTTCCTGCGTAAGATTTTTAATATTTGAAGGCAATACTCCTAATTTTTTATAAGTGGTTTTGTTTTTTGGCCGACATCCATGATAACCCGCTACGTGAGTGTATCTTTCGGTTAGGACCTTACTTCCTATCTCGCAAAGGTTTTTAACCAAAGGATTCTTTCGGTATTGAGGACGATTTTTGAAATCGAACATGAAATCGATAGCTTTTTCGTTTTCTGATATCTCGGCCTGGATAGAGTTCCACGTATTATTTTCGTAAACGAAGGAATCGAAATGTGGCCGCCACGTTTTTGGCGAATCTAGATCAAGTAAAATCATTTTATGGCGAAAGTTTGAAGAAGAATTGCTTTTGGGTTTATCGGACGTCATGTCCCGTTAGGACTGCGGCGCCACGCTTGGCGAGTTCCCAACCACCCTTGATATTCCACATGGGGTCATTGAGACGGATCTTGGAGAGCAAATACTTGGGGCGGAACAGGAGTTCCCGGTAGGCTTCCTTGCGCATCTTGACCAGGTCCTCACCCGTGAGGGCTTCGGTGCGCACCACCGGCTCGGGGGCCAGCGGGGAATAACGGGACCAGTCCTTGTGCAGTAAATAACCCTTCTCTTCGTACCAAGGCCACATTTCCGTGTTCGGCCAGGGTGTGGAGAAACAGATCTGGGTATAGAAGGGGTCGATATCCTTGATGAAGTTAACGGTTTCGCGCCAGGTTTCGCGCGTTTCCCCGGGCAGGCCCAGGATGGTCATTCCGTAAAAGAGGATGCCCGCTTCCTTACAGGCCATGGCGCATTTGCGGATGTCGTCCTTGGTGACGCCCTTGTTGATGTTCTCCAAGATGACTTCCGAGCCGCTCTCGATACCCACTGCCAGTTCTTTACAGCCTGAATCGCGCATGAGCTTCAGCGAGGACACGTCGGTC
>CAZLND010000308.1:0-3243 GCA_964560635.1 uncultured bacterium
GTTGCTTCGTCATAAACGGCCGCCTATTCGGCGTCCATTCCTCGCAATGACAGCAAAGAAGAGCGCCGAAAAATCGTCGCTCGCTAGCGGATTAATTTTTCAAAAGACGTGAATTTTAGGTTAAACTTTCTGTCCCACGCCCCTCCAACACCTTCTTTTTCGCGCTTTCATCCAAATCCATCAACGGGAGAAACAGAATGAGTCCGAACGCGGGACCCAACGGGTTGAAGGTTTTCAGTGGGACGGCCAATCCGGACCTAGCCAAGAAGATCTGTGAGTCCATGAAGGTACCCCTGGGCGACATGATGGTCACCCGTTTTTCCGAAGGCGAGATCCGCATCAAGATCAACGAGGACGTCCGCGGCCGCGACATCTTCATCGTCCAACCCACCTGCCCGCCGGTCAATGACAACGTCATCGAACTTCTCATCATGATCGACGCCTTCCGCAGGGCCTCGGCCCGCCGCATCACCGCCGTTATGCCTTACTACGGATACGCCCGGCAAGACCGCAAGGACCAGCCCCGAGTACCCATTACCGCCAAGCTCATGGCCAACATCATCACTGTTGCCGGGGCGGACCGCCTCTTGGCCATGGACCTGCACGCCCAGCAGATCCAGGGCTTCTTCGACATCCCGGTGGACCACCTTTACGCCTATCCGGTCATCGCCTCCTATGTCCGCAAGAAGAACTTGAAGGACTTGACCATCGTTTCGCCGGACGTGGGCGGCATCAAGACGGCCCGGGCTTACGCCAAGGGCTTGGGCGCGGACCTGGCCATTGTGGACAAGCGCCGCAGCGGGCCCAATGAGGTTGAAGCCATGAACCTTATCGGGGAAGTGAAGGGCCGCACGATCCTCATTCCTGACGACATGATCGCCACCGGGGGCTCCCTGGTCGAGGCAGTGAATGCCCTGGTCAAATTCGGGGCTAAGGACATCTATGCCTGCTGCACCCACGCCGTTTTATCGGGGAAAGCCATGGAAAACCTCAAGAATTCGGTCTTGAAAGAAGTCATCGTTACGGATACCATTCCTATCCCCTCGGAGAAGAAGATCGACAAGATCACCATTCTCCCGGTGGCTCCCCTTTTAGGGGAGGCGATCATGCGGATCCACAACGAAGAGTCGATCACTTCTTTGTTCAACGACCTCTGATCCATGCAGACTTTCATTTTTGAGAATTTATAGGATGTCGGCATAGTACCGATTTCCTTAATTTTAAAATTATGAGAATCGGCACAAAACTAATAATAAAAAAGAACTTGGACTCCGTGACTGCTGTGTTCTCGCGGTCCCGCCCCAAGCAGGAGTGGTAGAGAAATGAAACAGATACCCTTAGCCGCCAAGATCAGGTCCGTCCGCGGAAGCAGCCGGTCGCGCCGCCTGCGTTCCACCGGGTTCATCCCAGCCGAGATCTACGGCCACAAAGAAACCAACCAATCCATCGAGGTCTCCGAGAAGGACCTGGTCAAGATCCTCTCCACCGCCAAGGGCGAGAACATCTTCTTCTCCCTCAATATCGAGGGTGGGAAGAGCGAGCCCGTCCTGGCCGTCATCAAGGAGATCCAATTCCACAAGATCAGCAACAATGTCCTTCACGCGGACTTCCATAAAGTGAACATGAAGGAAAAGATCCGCATCAAGATCCCCATCCGGGTAGTCAATGGCGAGACCTGCGAGGGTGTCAAGGCGGGGGGCGTGCTCCAGCTCATGATGCGCACGTTGGAAGTGCAGTGCTTGCCGACCGCGATCCCTGAGGCCATCCAAGTGGATGCCCTTCATCTTCAAGTGGGCAATTCGGTGCACGTTTCGGACCTGAAATTGGCCGAAGGCGTGAAGGCCGTCCAAGCCGCCAGCAACGTGGTGTTGTCGGTGGCCCAGCAGATGGCTGAAGAGGTCAAGGCTGCCGTTGTCCCTGGCGCGGAAGGCGCTGTCGCCGCCGCCGCTCCTGGCGCTGGCGAGCCCGAAGTACTCACGGCCAAGAAGAAGGAAGAGGGTGCCGAAGCTGCCCCCGCGGGCAAAGGCGCTCCTGCCGCTGGCAAGGCCGCCGCTCCCGCCGCAAAGGCCGAAAAGAAGTAAACGGAAGTTTCCTATCACGGCCATCCAAGGCAAACCTTGGATGGCTTTTTTTTTGAGGTAAGGAAGAAATGGCCAGCGCGGTTATTTTCATGAAGATCAAAATGAAAACCGCACAGGCCAAGTCGTTGTTATTAAGTCCTTGAGAGAGGAAGACATGGCCGATACTTGGCTAGTCGTGGGCCTGGGCAATCCGGGCGAAAATTACCGCTTCACCCGTCACAACGTGGGCTTTCGGGTGGTGGAAGCCCTTGCCTTGAAACACGAGGTGGATCTTAAAGAGAAGGACGAGGCCATCTTCGGGAGCTTTACCCTGGGCAGAAGCCAGGTCTTTCTTTTCTTCCCCCAAACTTTCATGAACGAGTCGGGCCGGGCCGTGGCGCCCTTCGCTCGTTACCGCAATATCCCGACCGAGCATATCTTGGTGATCTCGGACGACCTGGACTTGCCCACGGGCCGCATCCGTCTCAAACCCTCGGGCGGGTCGGGCGGTCATCACGGACTCGATTCGGTCATCGCCCATTTGGGGAATTCCAACTTTCCCCGGTTAAGGATCGGGGTGGGGAAGCCTCCCTCGGCCGAGGAAGGCCCGAAACACGTGCTGGGTACCTTTACCCCGGACGAGAAAGAACCCGTCGATCAAGCCATTGAAAGGGCTCGGGACGGGGTCGAGTATTTCATCTTAAAAGGCGCCGAGACCGCCATGAACGAGTTGAACGGGGAAATGTGATCTGGGTGTCATTCTGAGCGACGACTTTTGGAGCGAAGAATCTATGTTGAACAGAGATCCGGAGTTTACCCTGAATGAAATGAAGGGCCTCGGTTGTTCATTAAGCTCAGGACGACCGTAAACTTCACGGTCGCTTCAACTTGAAAACGTAACAGAGCGGCACTTTTTCCCTCTCGACCACATGAACGGCTTTGGAGGGATCCACGAGCTTGTGTTTGTTGTCCCGGGTGGTCGCCAGGTAATAATCCGCTTCCTCCGGTTTTTCCACCCATGTCAAGTTGGGCGTCGCGTAGGTCAAAAGTTGGTAAGAGTTCCCGCTCAAGGCCACCCGGTAGGTCCTTTGAAGATCCTTTGTCTCGTTTGCCTCCATCCAATCCACCGCTTCCTTAAAACTGGCCCCCCAATAGTCGGTCTCGAATTTTCCCTCGGCTCCCT
>CAZLND010000309.1:0-3204 GCA_964560635.1 uncultured bacterium
CATCCTGGCCTCCACCCGGTCCTTTTACCGCTTCCTGGCTTCCATCCAGCAGATCGCCACCGACCCAACGGCCGTTTTCCACAACCTGGCCATCCGCAGCCCCCAACGTAATCCCCGCCCTTTGCCAGCCAAGGATCGCGAAGCCTTGGTCAGAGGCCTCCAAACGGGCGATTTGGAGGGCCAAAGGGTCAGCCTGGTTGTCTTGCTGGGCTTCCATTGCGGCCTTCGAGTCTCCGAGATCGCTCATCTCAAGATCCGGGATTTCAACTTGGACCAAGGCCTCGTCACCGTTATCGGCAAAGGCGACAAAGAACGGATCGTGCCCATGACCGAAGCCCTCAAGGAACTCCTCAAACGCTATCTGGCGGCCCGCACGGACAAGGCCGGGACCTTTCTTTTTTCCAGCCCCCGGAACATCGATAAACCCATCCATCCGCATTTCCTGGAGCTCTGGGTCAAAAAGGCCGCCCACTGGGCCCATCTGGAGAACCCTGAGGAATTGACCGTGCACGTCTTGCGGCATTCATTCGGCACCCAATTGGCCGAATCGGGCGCCAGCGTTTACGAGATCCGGGACCTGATGGGCCATTCGAGCATCATGGTCAGTGAGAACTACGTCAAACTGGCCTCGACCAAAGCCCGGTCAGCCCATCGCAAGGCCTTCGAGGACGGCGCCAGGGTCCACGCCCTGAACCTGGGGGGGCTTTTCGGGATCGAGTCGGTCCTCAAGCGCTTCCGAACCTTGAACCGACGAGCCTTACCGGGAGAGGTCGATTAAGGTCTCAAACCCTTGGAGAAGGCCGTTTTTCCGTTATCCGTCATAGCTTAAGCCTTTATTTATCAGATATATTTCGAGGCTTTCGTCGGCCTCTTTTAGGCCAAAAGCAACCGTTCAATTTCAAATCCCTCCAAATGGGTCGAATTTGCATTTAAACAGTGTTTATTTGGACGATTATTTGGGTTCAGCAATCTTTGTACTTTGTCCTAAAAGACTCAAAAGGCGATTGAACAGGTTTCAAAAAGGACCCTTCAGCACCCTTTAGAATTAAGGCAAAAGCCGTCCTCGAATTTGCGGGATCATGCCGATCTGGGTTTTACTTGGTAAAAGGCCCCGTTCCTCAGTTCCCGACCTTGTGATTGGGCCCAAAGCCCCCTATTTGTTAAGCTTGGGTCCAGTGACGCGGGATTCAAACCGCTAAACAAAGGCTTTTCAAAACTGTTAAAGTTTCACTTTAAGGGGCATTGATGTCATTTTCGGACCGTACACCCGGGGATCTCTCCCTAAACCCCATCGCCCAAGCCTTGGAAATGGCTTCAGGTCGTTCTTATCTGGACCTGACCGAATCCAACCCCACTCAGTGCGGGTTCAACTATCCCCCCGAGCTTCTCCGATCCCTTTCCCAACCGGGGAACTTGCTCTATGAGCCCTTCCCTTTTGGCCATCCGGAAGCACGGAGGGCGGTAGCGGATCATCTGACCTCCAAAGGCCAGAGCACCGAAACGGATTCGGTGGTACTCACCGCCAGTACCAGCGAAGCTTATTCCTATCTCTTCAAGCTCTTGGCTAACCCTGGCGATTCTTTCTTGGTTTCAACACCCGGTTATCCCCTTTTGGATCATCTGGCGCGCTTGGAAGCGGTCGAACTCCTTCCATACCCCCTGAAAGCGGAACCGGGGTGGCCCTTAGACCTGGCTCAGGTGGAAAAGACCGTAAGCCTCAGGACGAAAGGCTTGGTCGTGGTGAGTCCTCATAATCCAACAGGTTCGGTCTTAAGCGCCAGCGACCGCCGGGCTTTGGACGATCTCTGCCAAAAGAATGGAATGGCCCTGGTTTTGGACGAGGTCTTCGCCGATTTCACCTATTCGACCCAGCCCACAACCTTGTTCAAGCCCCAAGCCCTGACCTTTAGGCTCGGCGGGCTCTCCAAAAGCCTTGGCCTGCCTCAGCTGAAGCTCTCTTGGATCGTCCTGGAGGGCCCCAAGGACCGGGTTTCCAAGGCTCAAGAAAAACTTGAACTCATCGCCGATACTTATTTATCGGTCAATGGCCCGGTCCAAAAGGCCGTGAAAGACTTGCTGAAGTTCGCTCCCGACTTCCAAAAGCAGGTCCTGGAACGCCTTCAGGCCAATCGGTCCCTGGCCGAAAAGGCCTTAGGAAATCTCCCGGGGGTAAAAGTTTGGCCCGCCCAGGGCGGCTGGTATCTTTTGGTGGAATTGGAAAAAAGCGGGAAAACGGACGAGAAGTGGGTCATCGAACTACTTGAAAAGAAGGGTGTTTTGGTCCAACCGGGGGGATTCTACGATTTTTTAAGCGGGACTTTCCTGGTCATCAGCCTTTTGCCGGCGCCTTCGGTGTTCCAGGACGGGCTCAGCCGCATCCAGGAACACCTCAAAGCCTAGGACTTGAGCAACTCCAAGCGGTGGGCGGCTTCCTTGCCCCACTTTGAATCCGGGAAGGTTTGGGCCACCAGCTTCAACTGTTCCAGTGCCTTATCCTTGTTTTGGTTCTTCAGGTAGATCTCCGAAAGTTGGAGCCGAACTTCGGGAACCAAGAAACTATCCGGCTTTTCCTTCAAGAAACTCTCCGCCAAAGTGGCCGCCTGGGGCCATTGGTTCTGCACTTCCAAGCACATGACTTTTCCCAAAGCCGCTTCGGCTCCCAACGGGCTGTCCTTCAGATCCCGGCTGGCGAGTTCAAAATTCGTGTAAGCGGTGGTGTATTGACCCAGGAAATACTGGGTCTTGGCCAGGTAATAACGGGCGATCTTGGAAGTGGGCGTCCCGGGATAATCGGTCGTGACCCTTTGGAAAGTCTGCAGGGCCTGCTGGTCCCGGTCGGTGGCGGTCTTGAATCCGTTCTTGGGATCGATGGGCATCCGCAGGTAATACTGGGCCAGGTTCAGCATGTTCTGGGCGTCCTTTTCGGCCTGCTGTTGGCTATGCAGGTAATAAGGGATACCGACCCCCAAAAGAAGGACCAGGATACCGGTGACTGCCACCAATTCCTGGTGGGCCTTGGCCCAAAGCAGCCACTTCGGGGTCGAATGGGTCTCGGTCGGATGTTGTTGGGTATGTTGCCAATTGACGGTCATGAAGAACCCCTCGATGTTTGTATTGTTCAAATTAGAAAAAGCGAAGCCTTCCCCAAGGGGAAGGCCTCATCCGATGGTACCCTCGACGCGAATCGAACGCGTGACCTACCCT